>JBCDGX010000318.1:0-6853 GCA_038750805.1 Myxococcota bacterium | reverse complement strand
CGCCTGCTCTTGGAGGGGAACCGAACCGCGGGCCTCGCCATCAACGGGGCGGGGTCGAACGCCGACCTGAGCGGCCTGGTCGTGCGCAGCACCGAAGGCGAAGAGGCGACCGGCGCGAGGGGCGACGGCGTCGTGGTCTTCCGAGCTTCGGCCCGCCTCGAACGCGCCATCGTCACCGGCAACCGTTCAGCGGGCGTCGTCGCCCTCGACAGCCGACTTACCATGACCGATGTCGCGATCCTCGAGACCCGCGCGGAGGACTGCGAACCCAGCTGTGACGACGACTCGACCGGCGTCGCAAGCCTAAAAGCGCTCGGACCCCAGACCGTCGTCGACGCCGTTCGCTTCCGCCTGTCCGGCAGCCCCGAGACCGTGTGCGGGCTTCAGCTCTTCCTGCGTGCGCAGGTCGACTTTATGACGGGGCTCGTCGAACGGCACGACCTCGGCGTCTGCTTGCAGACCCCCGGTGGCTACGACCTCCGGCGGCTCGCGAACGACGTCGCGTACATCGACAGCGGCCGACCGCCCGTGGAGAGCACGGATCTGCCCGTTCCGGACCTCTCCGACGCCTTCCCGCCGGCGCCCGATCCCTAGCCGCCGTACACGGCGAACGCGTCGACGCGATCCTCAGCGCGAGACTTCTCCGCCACGCTTCGGACGTGCCTGCTACCGTCCCCTCCCGTGAGCGAGCCCCTCCCCTCTCACATCGGCCCGCATCGGGTCACGGGCCTGCTCGGCCAGGGAGGCATGGGCAAGGTCTACCGGGCGGAGACGCCGGACGGCCAGCCCGTGGCCGTGAAGGTCATGCGCCAGGACCTCGAGAGCCTGGACCCCTCGATCCTCGCGCGCTTCGAACGCGAGGCCATGATTCGCGTCGACCATCCGAATGTCGTGCAGGTGCTCGACGCCGGCACCGTCGACGCCACGCCCTACATCGCCTTCGAGCTCCTCGAAGGCGAGTCTCTCGCGGGACGCCTCCAGCGGAGAGGCGTTCTCCCGCCCCAGGAGGTGGTCGCGCTACTCCGGCAGATCGCCGCCGGCCTCGAAGCCGCGCACGCCATGGACATCGTGCACCGGGACCTCAAGCCCGGAAACGTCTTCTGCTGCGCGGACGGCACGGTGAAGCTCCTCGACTTCGGCATCGCGCTCCTCGCCGAGCGCACGAAGCTCACGATGACGGGGACCATCCTCGGCACGCCCGCCTACCTCTCGCCGGAGCAAATCAGCCAGCGCCGGGCCATCGACCCGCGCTCGGACCTCTGGGCCCTCGGCGTCATCGCCTACGAGGCGCTTTCCGGCCGCCTGCCCTTCCAGAAGGACGCCGCCTACGCCGTGCTCATGGGCGTGCTTCTCGAGGAACCCGCACCCCTCGACACCGTGGCGCCGGGCCTCGCTCCGGACCTCACGGCGCTCGTTCACGCCTGCCTCTCGAAGAACCCCGACGAGCGCCCGGCCTCCGCCGCCGCGCTCTCGGAAGCCCTCGCTCGCTTCGAAGCGCCGGCCCTCGACGCCTCGCCCTCGCGTCCGCTGCCCGCGCATTCGCTCTCGACCGACGCGCTTCGCCTCGTCGCGCTGCTCGTCGCGCGCTCGGTGACGAATCCGGCCCGTGTCGAGGCCATCCTCCGGGACCACGGCGGGCGTCCCGTGCCCATGGGAGACGAGCTCCTCGGCGTCTTCGGCCTCGAAGGCTGGCGCGGCGACGAGGTGCACCGCGCGGTCAACGCCGGGCTCGCCATCCGCCCGCTCGCCGACGCCGTCGGCATCGGTGCGGGCCGCGCACGCTCGGACGCGGGCGGGACCGGCGTGTCGGGGGAGGCCGTCGACGCGGCCTTCCTCGCGAGCTTTGCCGACGTCGACGGAGTGGCCGTCGAGCGGGGCGCGGCGTCGGCCGTCCGGAGCTCGCACGTGATGCGCGCCGCCGATGCCGAGCCCGATGTCCTGGAGGTGCTCTCCGCAGCCGTCGAAGGCGCCGCCTCCGGCGACCGGCCGATGCTCGGGCGCGACGACGAGCTCGCGCGCCTTCAGCAGCTTTGGGGCGAGGTCGAAGCCGCGCGCGGCCCGGCGCTGGTCCTGCTCCGCGGCCCCATCGGCGTCGGAAAGACCCGGCTCCGGCGCGAGTTTCAGGACTGGGTTACGGAGCGGGGCGTGGCCGTGCTGGGCGCCCGCGGCGACCCCGACCATCGCGTTCGCTTCCTCTGGATGCTGGGCCAGGTCATTCGCCGCGACGCCGCCCTCGCGCGCCCGGATGCGCCACCCCTCGAGGCGCTGCGCGGGCGCGTGCTCGAGCTGCTCCGGGAAGACGCGCCGGGCCTCGACAGCGCGGCGCTCCTCGGCGAGCTCCTCGGCCTCGTCGCGTCGGACACGGTGCAGATCGAGCAGGTCGACCGGGACCCGCGGCTCATGGGGGACCTCGTGCGCCTCACCGTCGAGGATTTCCTCGCCGCGGCGCTATCCCAGCAGCCGAGCGTGCTCTTTCTCGAAGACGCCCAGCACGCCGACCAAGCGACGCTCGATGTCGTCGAGGGGCTCGCCGACCAGCTCCGCTGCCCGGCGCTCGTCGTGATCGTGGCCCGGGACGACGCGGAGCTCTCCCTCGAGCGCTTCGAGCTCTGGCCCCGCTTCGAGGTCATCGACCTCGCGCCCCTCGAAGCGCCCACGGCGGAACGCTTCGCCACCTCCGTCGCGCCGGACGCGAGCCCCACGGCCATCGCGCGCGTGGTCGAGCGCGCCGAAGGCAACCCGCTCTTCATCGAACAGATGCTCCTGGCCCTTCCCGTCGGCGACGCGACGGCCGACCAGCTCCCGCTCCCCGTGACCGTGGAGGCCGCCGTGCAGGAGCGCCTCGAGGCGCTTCCGGAAGACGAGCGCGAAGCCTGCCGGCGCGCGAGCGTCTTCGACCGGCACTTCGACGCGGCGGGGCTCGCCGCGCTCGGCCTCGACGAGGCGGGAGCGCTGCTCATGCGCCTCGCGGACGCGGCGGTGCTCGAGCTACGCGAACCCTCGCCCGGACAGAGCGTGTTCGCTTTCCGTTCGGACCTGGTCCGAGACGTCGCGGGCCGCATGCTTGGCGACGAGGCAAGGCGGGCGCTGCACCACCAGGCCGCGTCGTATCTCGCCGCCGCCGGAGGCGACCCGGCGGAGGTCGCCGGGCACTTCGACGCGGCCGGCCGCGCCGGCGAGGCGGCACGCTGGTACGTGCGCGCGGCCATGGACGCCAAGGCCCGGGGCGACTTGGCGACGGTGCTCCAGTGCACGGACCGCGCCCTCAAGCTCGAGCCCGAGGCCGACGAGCTCTTCGAGCTTCACTTCATGCAGGCCGAGGCGCTCGGGTTCACGGGGCGGCGGGCCGAACAGGGCGAGCAGCTTGCGCTCGCGATGGCGGCGGAAGTGACGCCGCTCCAGCGCGTTCGGGCGCGCATGGAGTACGCCTACTTCTTGCTTCACACGGGCAGAGTGCGTGAAGGCCTCGCGGGCGCGCAGGCGGCGGTGCGCGAGGCACGCCGCCTCGAGGGCGTTCCGCGGGTGCTCGCGCGAGCCCACCTCCATCAGGGCGAAGCCCTCGTGCACGCGGGACGTACCGAGCAGGCCCACGCGGCCTTCACGCGCGCCGAGGCGGCCCTCGAGGGACTCGAGGCGCCGAGCGAGCGGGGGCTCGTGACGAGCTTCCGGGCGCGCCTCCACACGGTCGAAGGCGACCTCGGCGCTGCGCTACGCGCGCGGCAGGAAGCCCAGGAGCACTTCCGCCGCGCCCTCGACCGGAACCGCCAGGCCGCGAACCAGGTGAACATCGCCGATCTGCTGAACCGACACGGGCGCTACGCCGAGGCCGTGGAGGAGCTGCGCTCGGCGGCGACGCTCTGCCGCCGAACCGGCAACCGGCTGGCCGAGCCCTATGCCCGTGCGAACCTGGGCTACGCGCTCGTGCAGCTGGGGCGCATCGGCGAGGCCTTCAACGAGCTCGACGTCGCGGAAGCGAGCGCTAGGAAGGTCGCCAACGATCACCTCCTGGCGTACGTCCAGCTGTACCGGGCGCGGGGGCTTCGTCAGAGCGGTCGCGCCGACGAAGCGCGGTCCCTGGCGCTCGCGCTCGCCGAAGAGCTGGTCGCGCAGGGGCAGGCGACGGTCGCGGCGCTGGCCAAGGCCGTGGCCGGTCGCGCCGCCCTCGACCTCGGCTCCGGCGACCAAGCCCTCGAGCTCACCGCGGCCGCCGTCGACCTCCTCGACGGACCCGCCGGCGTCGAGGAGGATCAGCCGGCGATCTACCTAGCCCGCATCGAGGCGCTCCGAGCGGCGGGCGACGACGAGGCCGCGGATGCGCTGCAAACGACCGCGCGCACGTGGATCCGCGCGGCCGCGGATCGGATCGGCGACGCGGGGCTCCGGAAGTCGTTCCTCGAGCAGGTGCCGGAGAACGTGACGCTGCTCGCGGCGCGGTGAGCCGCTTTAGGGAAGGACGCCCGAGAGATCGGGTTCCGCGAACGTGGTGCTCTCGACCACCGCACCGTCATCGCGCTGCCGGTAGAGCACGTCGTTGGTGAGCCTCTGGAGGGGTGTGTCCGGGCTTTGAAGGCACACGCCGATGGCGTGAGCGTCGACGAGGCCGGACTCGAAACGGACGTCAGCTCCGCGGGCGTGGAGGAGGCCGCAAGTCGTGTCGGGTCCGCCGGTCAGGGCGAAGCGCGTCGCCGCGACCTCGGCCAGCTGGCCGGAAGCGACCAGGCTCGCTACGACGCCGGTCGCGCACTCGGGAGCACAAACCACCGGGCGCGTCTCCTCGATGGCTACGTCGGTGAGCGAGGCGCGAGAGTCGACGATCGCCACGCCCGCGGCCCGGCTCATGGCGAAGCGACCGCGCTCCACGACGAGCTCGCTGTTCTCTTCGGCCACGAGCCCCGCGCCACCTAGGCCCGTTTCCTCGCTCTCGGTGTCGGTCACCTCGACGTCGACGAAGGTGCCGGTCGCCGCGATGACCGCGGCCCCCACCTGGCGGTTTCGCTCCAACCGGACGCGACGCACCGTGAGCACTGCGTCCTGCGCCTGCACTCCCCCACCTCCGAGGCCGTCACTGACGCGAGGTCGGGTGTCCCGCACGACCACGTCCGTGGCCTCCAGCTGGCCCATGCGGCTGGCGATCACCCCGGTGGTTCGGTTCCGCTCGACGAGCGCGGTCCGGAGAATCACTCGGCCGCCGCCGCCCACGGCCACGCCGAATCCCTCGTCGCCGTCCTGGCTGCCCTCGGTCCCGCGCACGACGAGATTCGTTGCATCGAGGCGGGCGCTCTCACCGTTCACGGCGACGCCATTCACGCGACTGCGCTCGACCACGGCACGCTCGAGCACCGCACTCCCGAGGAGAAGGTTGATCCCGATGCCGAAACCGCCCGTCGCTGCGTCGCCGCGCGTGTCGCGGACGGCGAGATCCGTCAAAAGCACGCTGGCGCCCTGCTCGACGGCGATGCCCACATGGCGATTGCGCTCGAGGAGCGCCCGGCGAAGGTTGAGCGAGGCCTCACCGATGACCAGCACCGCGCTCCCAAGGCGCCCATCGGCGGCGCGGCTCTCCGTGTCCCGGATCACCACGTCGCTCAGGTCGAGCTCGGTAGACGGCCCCCGCGCGACCACGCCGGTCTGGCGCTGACGGACCAGCAAGGCTCGACGAGCCTCGAGCCGCGCTCCCTCGAAGGCGAAGAGGCCCACTCCGAAGAACCCGTCGCTCTCGCGAGCGCGCGTGTCAGCAACGGCGATGTCCTCGAGCTCGAGCGTCGTGCCCGCGCCCCCTGCGAAGGCCGCCTGGCGCCGGTTCCGGTCGAGGGTGACCCGGCGGGCGCGGAGCGTGCTCCCGCCGGAAAGATCGAGGCCCCGGCCGAGTCCTTGCGCCTCCGGGTCCGCCGTCCCGCTCGGGGTCTGCGTGTCCTCGATCGCCAGGTCCTCGGCCTCCGCCGCCGCGCCGGCGGCGAGGTGGAGACCTCGGTCGGTCACCTCGGCGATGCGCACGCCACGGAGCGTGACCGGGCCGCCGCCCCGAAGCGCGACGCCGGCAATGGGCGCCGGCCCGATACGCACGTTCTCGAGGGCGAAGCCTTCGGTGCCGGCCGCGACATCGATCACAGCCGCGCGCGTGACGCCCGCTTCGGCCACGAGCGACGTGAGCGCCGCACAGCGCCCGCGCATGGACACGCCCCGGGGCCAAAAACGGTCGACCTCATAGGTGCCGGCCGCCAGCATGAGCGTCGCGCCCGAGGGCGCGGTGTCGAGCGCCTCGGCGAGCGTCGGGAAGGGGGCGGCGAGGGTGCCGTCGCCGCTCTCCCGTGCTGCGTCCACATAACGCACGATCGCCGGGTCGAGGTCGCCGAGCGCCGCGAAGGGGCCGTCGCCACACGGCGCCCCGATGGGGCGGCATGCGGGTTCTCCGGGCGGGTGAAACTCCCCGGCGCCGCATGCCTGCCGGCCGCTCTCCGGATACGGCTCGCAAAGCGTCAGCCCGCTCGCCTCTTCGACCTCCCGCCAACCCGTCGGGCATGGCCAGTCAATCGGCGGAACGCCGGCCTCGAGCCAGGGGATCTCCGGTGGCGCGACGGGCGGCGTACCCGCCTCCAGCCAAGGGATGTCCGGTAACGTCAGCGCCGCGTCGAGGCCACCGTCACCCGCGCCGCCATCACCTGCAGGTGATGGATTGTCGCAGCCCACGGCGAGCATCATCGTGACCACGGCGAGGCCCCATCGGAGCCATGTCGGACCGTGCGATGCTGGGCGCCTAGATGTCCAAGACAGAAGTCGCGAGCGTATCCGCGAGGATTTCGGTTCGAGGTTGCGGGCGACACGACGAGTCGATGCGGGGCATCGGCGAGGAGGG
>JBCDGX010000317.1:0-6854 GCA_038750805.1 Myxococcota bacterium | reverse complement strand
GTCGGGAGGTCGAGGCCGGCGAGGTCGTCGAGGACCACCCCTTCGGCGGCCAGGGTCCGCAGCCCGGGAAGCGCCGGGAGCGTTCGAAAGCTCCGGAGCGGCACGTCGAGGAGCATCAGCGTCTCGAGCCCTGGCGCGCCGGCGAGCTCCGCGAGCCCCTCGAGGGGCGTCTTCGCCACCCGCAGCTCCCGAAGCGCCGGCGCCGCGAGCTCACGCAGCGAGCGCAGCGGGACGTCGACGAGGCGAAGCTGCACCAGCTCCGGGAAGCGGCCGACCCAGGCGAGGTCGTGGAGCTCCGACGCGCCCTGAATCTGCATGCGCGCGACGCGGTCGCCGACGATCTCCACCCAATGGCCGGAGCCGTCCGGCGGCGCGGTCAGCGCGATGCGCGAGGCCTCGATGCCGAGGCGCGACGCTAGGTAGGCCAGCTCCTCCCGGTCAGCCTCCGCGAGCCGGGACGCCTCCTCTCCGCCGAGGGTCGGCGGCGCGTCCTCGCATCCCCCGAGGGCGAGCGCGAGAGCGGCCAGCTTACGGAGCCACGAGGCCATCGCCGGGAGGCTACCGCGGCCGGGTCGCGGCCGTGCTACACGCCGCGCATGCGCGAGGTGCGGCGATGAGCGAGGCGCGGCGATGAGCGAGGCGCGGCGATGAGCGAGGTGCGGCGATGAGCGAGGTGCGGGGCGAAGGAGAGGTCGGGCCGGAGCTGATGCGCCGCGCGCTGCTTGCGGAGCAGCCGCTCCTCTCCACCGCCGGCGTGGCGGCGCTCCTCATGCCCGTGTTCGCCTTCGGGCTGGGCTGGGCCGGCATCGCGGTGGCGCTGGGCGTCGCGGGGACGGCCCTGGCCGTCGGCGTGCACCAGAGCGTGAAGCGGGCCGTCGGCACCGGCGTCGCGCTCGCCCATCGCGTCACGGCCGACGCACTCCACACGACGGGCCCCGGCTTCGACGATGCGCTGGCCTGGAAGGACGCGCGCGGCTGGTACCCCGTGGAGGGCGGCACGGTCGTGGCCGCCAAGGACGGGAGCGTGCGCGCGCTCCCGGACGTCTCGGAAGCGCTGCGCGCGGCGCTCGCGTCCGCCCTCGGGCCCGCGGCTCCCTCCCGCACACGAAGCGAGCGCCTGCCCGCGCTGGCGGCGCTCCTCGTCGGGGCCGGGCTCGCCGCCGCCGTCATCCTCGGGCTTTAGCAGGCGCTCGCGGCCGCCCCCTTTTGATGGGCCCGCTCAAAGTCCGAGCGCGCGGAGGATGTTGCCGATGATCGGCAGGCTCTTCAGGAGCTCCAGGAGGCCACCGCCGACCGGCTCCATCGCCGTGCCGGGACTCGGGGCGCTCGGCGACATGGACGGCGCCGACCCGGGCGAGGACGGCTCGGCCGCGTTCTCGTCCCACTCGGCCAGGATCTCCTCGAGCTCCTCCGTGAGCGAGCGGTAGTCCTGGATGGCCGATTGCATCGGGACCCGCTCTGGCACGGCCTTGTTCGCGATGGGCGCGAAGGCCGCCTCGCGCGTGGCGAGCGCCTCCTTCGCCCGGGCGAGGCATCGGGCGATGGCCCCCTTGGCGTCGCTCGCCTGCTCGGCGCTCAGGAAGCCCTCTTCGGCGAGGAGCGCGAGGTCCTTCGCCAGCGCCTCGGCGTCGCTCACGGCGTGCTCGTCGTGGTGCTCGACGCAGTCCATGGCCACGGCGAAGGCCTGCGTCGCGGCCTGATGGAGCGTGGGATCCGAGCGGTCCCCGACGTCCCACTCGACGAGCGCGAGGTGCGCGCCGCGGTAGCGCTCCGCACGCTTCGAGCTCGCCATGTCGCGAAGCGCGTGCGCGATGCCGTAGTCCTCCTCGGGCTCGTCGTCGTCCACGCCCGCGGCGCGCTGGGCGTAGTGGGCGGCCATCTGACCGGCGACCTGCCCCTCGAGCTGCTGCTGAAAGCCCGGCGTGTACTTGGCGTAGAGCTGCCCGTATTGGGTCGTCAGGTGGTGGTTCGTGTCGGCGCCCATCGCCGCGTTCCATTCCTGCTGCGCCTGGAGCCATTGCTGCTCTCCGAGGCCGGCGTCCGCGAGGAGCGGCCCGAGCTCCTTGCCGCCGGCGAGCCCCGCCATGATCTTCGCGTAGCCCTCGAGGCTGATGCCGCCCTTCACGTCGGCGCTCATGTCGCGGACGTCGGCGAAATGCGCCTTCTGCATTTGCTCCTGCTGGAGCGTCGCGAAGCGCGCGTGGAGCTGACCGCTCGGGTCCGACTCCATCCGCGTCCACCAGCCGTTCCAGGCGTTCGCCCAGGCGTTCGGGTCGATGCCCCGTTCGCCGAGGAAGCGCTGAAAATGCGGCTCGAAGGAGGGTTCTCCGTGCTGCGCGCGGAGCTCCGAGTGCTTGCCCATGATCTCCGCGCAATCGCGGAGCGTCAGCCCGTGAATCGTCTCGTCGGTCATCGCGGGCTGTGTACGCGCGCCCCGCCGCGATTTCTCCCCCGCGCGCTTACGGCCAATGCGTGGACAGGCAGCGCTTCGGCGTAAGTGGGGCCGTGAGCGCGAAGAGCACGTAGAGCGCGCGCACCTTGAAGGGCGGACGGCCCGTTTCACACACCGCCTTGAGCGTATCGACGATCATCTGCCCGCCCTGGGTCATCTGCTTCGCGGTCTTGGTCCCGAGCGGGAGCCGGTCCGAGGTCATGCAGAAGCGCGTGCGCCCGTCGACCTCGTCGAGCTCGTAGGTGACGCGGCACGCCGGATCGTCGTGCAGGGTGAACTTGAACGTGAAGGAGAGGCGCCGCGGCGCCTCGACCTCGAGGATCTCGCCGACCACGCCCGTGTACTTCCCGTCGCGGCTCCGCATGCGAAAGGGCGCGCCGACCTCGAGGCGCGCGTCCATGCGCATGTCGAACATGGCCTTCTGCACCTCGTGGGTCTTCGTGACCTCGGCCCAGACGGTGTCGATGGGCGCATCGATGAGCACCTCGTGCACCACCGCCGGCTCCTCCACCCCGCTCATCTCCTGCTCCCTTCACTCCGTGGCGCCCCGGGGCGCCCTTGCCTCGCGCTCCGCCCCGCGTCCGCGCGGCGCCCCTCCGCGCGGCGCCCCTCCGCGCGGTGGCGCCCCTCGGCGCCGTGCTTCACGTCCGCCATCATCGTTCCCAGCGTCGCTGTGAAGCGGTTCGTCCAGCGGTCGTAGGCGAGCTGGATGGGCATGGGGTCCGCGTAAAGGCGGCGCTCCCGCCCCCGGCGCCGCGAGTGGACCAGCCCCGCGGCCTCCAGGACCGCGAGGTGCTTCGTCACGGAGACGCGGCTCTCCCGGAAGCCCCCGGCGACCTCGGCGACGCTCGCCCCGGGGCGCGCGGCCAGCGCGTCGAGGAGGCGGCGGCGCGTCGGGTGCGCGAGGGCCTTGAAGACGCCGTGGGTGCCGGGCTCATCCATATCCAACTTTTTTGTTTCACTTTCTCGCGCGGGCGTCAAGCCCCCTTCGCCCGGCGGCTCCGCGACGCGCTCCAGATCCTCCCGCGCCTCCGGCGCCGACGCCACGAACGCCTCGAGGGCGCCGAGGAGCGCCGCATGAGCCCGGGGCTGCACGGCCGCGAGCGAGTAATGGCGCTGCGTGCCCTCGGCCCTTCGCTCGACGAGGCCGGCTTCCCGGAGCAGCGCGAGGTGCCGACTGACGGTCGGCTGCGGAAGCCCCAGTGCCTCCACCAGAGCGCCGACGGGCACGGGCCGCTCCTGCAGGCGCCAGAGGAGATGCAGCAGGCGAAGGCGCGTCGTGTCGCCGAGCATGCGGAGGAGAGCGGCGACCTCATCGAGCATCATATATTCGCCCTACCACATATAATGAGAAGGCGCTGCATGCGCGTCCGCTAACGCAACGAGGCGCGACGCGGACCGAAGCCGCCCCCGCGCCCGCGTCACGCCTACGGGGCTGCTCTGCCCGCGGGCCCGGTCGCTAGGCAGCGCTGCCGACGAAGGTCGCGCCCGCGCCTTCGACGCGCCAGAGCACGTCGCCAGGGGCCCCCCCGGGCCCGAGCCCCACCATGAGCTCGGCCCCGAGGTCGAAGCGGAGGAGCAGGGCCGGCGTCCCCTCGCCGCTGCCGCCCTCCACCGCGACGAGGTACTGGCCGGCCAGGGCGTCGAGGGCCGCGTCGAGCTCGTCCGCCTCGCTCGCCTCGGTCACCTCGTGGCGCCCGGTGCGCAGCCGGAAGCTCGCCTCGGGCATCACGGCCAGCTGGTGCCGGCCGCCCACCTCGACCTCGCGGTGGAGCTCGCCCTCGGGTCCGCGGAGCTCGTCCACGTGCACCTGCGGGGGTACGCCGAGCTCGAGGGTCAGGAGCGCGCCCTCCCCGGCCCGAGGCTGCCAGCAGAGCGCCCCCCGAAGCGTGGTTCGAAGCACGTCGAGCTCGTCTTCCGAAGGCGACACGGGGGGCACCGTCGCACGGGCGGGCCGCTCGGGCACGCACCTGGCACGAGTCCTGAAATCTAGGAGCGCGGACATCGTCGCGGCCCTCAAATGACTGGCTTTTTCTCCGAACATGGACAGATCGTCGCGTAGATCAGGCCCGCGAATGACAAATCGTCATCGCTGACAGATCGTCCGAGCTCCCCATGAACGCTTCCCTCCCCCCCGCCGATCCCCTCGCGCCCTCGACCCTCGTGGTCGTCGACGACGAGGACGCGAACCTCGTCTCCCTCCGCAAGCTCTTCGTGAAGGAGGGCTACCGCGTGCTCACGGCCGCGAGCGGCCAGGAGGCCCTCGAGCTCTGCCGCCAGCATCAGGTGGACGTGGTGCTGACCGACCTGATGATGCCGCGGATGGACGGGCTCGAGCTCGTCCGGGCGCTGAAGACCGTCGCCCCGGACGCCGAGGCTGTCGTGATGACCGCCTACGGCACCATCGAGACGGCGGTCTCGGCCATGCGCGAAGGGGCCTACGACTTCGTCGAGAAGCCGCTCAAGCGGGTCCAGATCGTGAAGTCCGTGCGGAAGGCCGCCGAACGCCACCGCCTCCTCGCCGAGAACAAGACGCTCCGCCGCCAGCTCACGGCGCTCCAGCGCCAGGGCACGAAGCGCATCATCGGCTCGGCGCCGGCGCTTCGGCAGGCCCTCGAGATCGCGGCCCAGGCCGCGCCGAGCACGGCCACGGTGCTCATCCTCGGCGAGAGCGGCACGGGCAAGGAGCTCATCGCCCGCACCATCCACGACCAGTCCGGCGCGAGCGGCCCTTTCGTCGCCGTGAACCTCGCGGCGCTCCCGGAGACCATCGTCGAGTCGGAGCTCTTCGGCCACGAGAAGGGCGCCTTCACCGGCGCCGTCGCCCGGCGGGAGGGGCGCGTCGCGCAGGCGGCCGGCGGCACGCTCTTTCTCGACGAGATCGGGGAGCTCAGCCCCGCCGTGCAGGTGAAGCTCCTCCGGCTCCTCCAGCAGGGCGAGTACGAGCCCCTCGGCGGCGACACGCGGCGCGCCTCCTTCCGCCTCATCGCCGCGACCAACCGCGATCTTCGCGCCGCCATCGAACAGGGCGAGTTCCGCGAGGACCTCTACTACCGCCTGAACGTGATCGCCGTGACGGCCCCGCCGCTCCGCGACCGCCCCGGCGACGTGCCCCTGCTCGTGGACCACTTCCTCCAGCTCTACTGCGAGAAGAACGGCCGCCCGGCCATGCGCGCGCTCCGCGACGCCCTCGACCGCCTGGCCGCCTACGACTGGCCCGGCAACGTGCGCGAGCTCGAGAACGTCATCGAGCGCGCGGTGGTGCTCGCCAAGGGCGACGCGCTCACCGTGCAGGACCTCCCGCCGACCGTCGCGCAGGCCGAGCGCACGAACGAGCAGCTCAGCTTCAACCTCGGGACGCCGCTCCACGAGATCGAGCGCCGCGTCATCCATCAGACGCTCGCGCACACCCGCGGCGACAAACAGCTGGCCGCGCAGCTCCTCGGGATCAGCGCGCGGACCATCTATCGAAAGGTCGGCGCCGAGCGGGACGCTCGGGTCACGGGCACCCCGTGATGCGAGCCCCGACGAAAAGCGGTGCTTTCTGTCCGTCCGCCGGTGCCACTTTGTCAGGCGCCGCGGCTCTCCGCGGGCCCGCGTCGCCAACTTGGCGAAGGGCGATTCCGACCCCGCGAGAGGCTCACGGGATCGCAGCGAAATTCGCCTGGAAGGCCCCCTTCCGGTCCGCTAGGCACGACCGTTGCTCCTGCGCGACGCGGGGTGCGTGAAGCACCCGCGCTCCACCCCGTCCGAACCACCGTGCCCTCGTCCCGTCCCCAGCCCGCCGTCGTGGCCCTCGTCCTCGCGACCCTCGCGAGCACGGCCTTCTTCCTCGCCCAGGGGACGACGCGCCTGGTCGCGTCCTCCGCGCTGAGCGTCGACCGGAGCTTCCGGCCCGATGAGAGCGAGGCCCCGCCGCCGGCACGGGAGGAGAAGACCATCGCGACGATCTGCGAGCGGAACATCTTCGACGCCGAGCAGGGCCCGTTCTGCACCGAGGACGTGGTCGTGCCGCCGGTGATCGAGTGCCCCGAGGGTCAGCAGGCGAACGAGGAGGGCGAGTGCGAGGAGATCACCGCCGACGGCATCGGCGCCTGCGAGGGGAGCATCCGCCTCGTCGCCTCGGTCGTGAACCCGGTGAATCAGGCCTGGTCCTTCGCCGCGATCATCGGCAACGCCGGAAGCGCCCGCCTCTACCGCGTCGGTCAGAGCATCGACGACAAGCCCGTGGCCTTCATCGGCGCCGAGAAGGTCTACCTCCGGGGCGGCTCCGGCATGTGCTTCATCTCGCTCTTCGGCGAGGAGCCCGAGGCCCCGGCGCGCGCGCGCCCCAACGCCCCGGCCGCCGAGACGCCCGCGCGCCCGCGCCGCGTCGCGCGCGAGGGCGCCATCTCGAACGACG
>JBCDGX010000316.1:0-6854 GCA_038750805.1 Myxococcota bacterium | reverse complement strand
CGCATCTGCGCTACGTGCAGCGCCTCTTGCTCGCGCCGGGCAAGCGTGAGGAGCCGACGCGCGGGGGCCGCGCCGGCGTCGTGGCGACCATGGTGCTCGGGGCCGGCGGCGACGTGCTCCACCGCGCCGGCGAGGACCATGTCCCCGGTCCCTGGCTGCGCACGCCGTGGATGGTCGCGGGGCTCGCCGACCAGGCGTCGGAGGCCCTCGGCCTCGGGGCCCTCCGGCGGGGAGCGCTGGCCGGCGACGGCATCACGGCGGTGATCGGCCGGGGCGGGGGCCGCATCGGCGCGCTCTTCGTGGACCCGAAGGAGATCGAGGACGTCGCGGAGCTCGAGCCGCTCCTCGGGGAGGTGACGGCATGCGACACGCCGTGAGCCTCCTCGGGCAGCTCCTCGGCTCGGGAACGGTGAGCGCCGCGGCCATCGTCGGAACGGAGCGTCGCGTGCTCCAGAGCGGCTTCGACGAGGGCGTCGAAGCACTCCGCAACGTGGCCCAGACCGCCCGCCAGCTCTTCCGGGACACGTCGCCTCCGGCGGCCTACCTCGCGCTCAGCTTCGACGAGGGGGCCCTGGCCTTCGTCCCGGCCGGGGAGGTCATCCTCGTGCTCCGCCCCCGGGACGACGATCCGTCCACGGTGGTCGCTCTGCTCCGGCGTCACGCCGGCGCGATCCGCAGCGTCGCCCAGTCGACGGAGATGACCGTCGCCGCTTCCGAGCCGCCGCTCGCCTCCGACGCGCCCGCGCAGCCGAGCGGGACCCTCGTCGACGAGAGCGACGTGCTCCTCGCGGCGCTGAACATGGTCTCGGGGAAGGCCCGTTCGTATCTCGGTGGACCGGTCGTTCGGAACTACCTGAAGTCCACGCGGAAGCCGCTCAGCGGCGACCACGCGGCGCTCGAGCACGTGCGCGTGGACCTCGAGGGCGCGTGCAGCCTCGAGGAGCCCGGCGCCCTCACGGGCCTGGCGCCCGCCGTGGCCCAGTGGGTGCTGGGCTTCGCCGCCCGCGCCGGTCGCATCATCCCCGAGCTCGGCGCGACGAGCCTCGAGGAGCTGACCTTCGGCCTGCGAGACGAGCTCGCGGCCATCGGATTCTACGGCGACGTCGCCGAGGAGAGGAGAAGCGCATGAGCGTCGATGATGACGACCTGCTCTCGATGCTCGCGGGCATGGAGTCGGCGATCAGTCAGGCCATTCCGCGTCCGGGTGTGGCGCCAGAGAACGCCGCGCCGGCCCCGGCGACGAGGGAGCGTTCCACGCCCGAGAGCCTGATGACGCGGGACGTCGAGGCCATCGAGAGCGGCCGGAGCCTCCGGCCCGATCCTTTCCGCGCGGAGCTCACGCGCCACCCCGACGAGGCGCCGCCCTGGCAGGGCGTGCCGGCGAGCCGGGGCACCACGGCGGCCGTGCTCGCGGCCTTCGCCTTCGCGGGGGAGTCATGAAGGCGCTCCGCTTCGCCCAGTCCGGGCAGACCGTCGAGGTCCACACGAACGACCAGGTGCTCCAGGCGCTCCTGGCGGAGAACGTGCCCGTCAAGATGGCCTGCGGCGGTCGCGGCCTCTGCGCGAGCTGCCACGTCTTCGTCGAGAAGAACGCCGGCAGCCTCACTCCGAAGACCAAGCGCGAGCAGCGCACGCTCTCGCTGATCGGCGAGGCGACCGCGCAGAGCCGGCTCGCCTGCCAGGCCAAGGTCGTCCAGGACGGCGTCGTCGTCCGCCTGCCCGAGGGCCTCTACGTCCAGAACACGGCGGACCTCGAGGAGCTCATCGGTCGGCGCGCCGAGAGCCGGCTCCTCCACCCCATCGACGGCCGGGTCCTCGTGCCCGCCGGCAAGATCATCACCCGAAGCACGGTCAATCGTCTCCAGAGCGTGGAAATGGACGTGGCTCGGGTCCTCTCGGAAACACGAGATGCCTAGGACCAACACCCCGTTCTTGGGAGAAAGAAGAGCTGAGCAATGAGCGTCGTTCTGGGGCAGCAGCCCACGAAGCACAACTACTACAATCAGGAAGACTTCCTGACCTACGATCGCAAGAACGGCCTCGTTTACACGCGGAACGACCAGCGCGCGTTCCACGTCGCGGAGGACTTCATCGTGGGCCTCCAGGCCGGCCTCGAGGAAGAGGTCGCGGACGCCTCTGCCGTCGTCATGTACAAGTGTGGTTTCCAGTGGGGGCTCGCCGACATGAAGCGGTTCGAGACCACCATGGTGCGCGAGTTCGGTCGCGACGTTCAGCAGATGAACGTCCAGTTCACCATGGAGCAGTGGTGGTGGCCACTTCAGGCCATGGGCTGGGGTAGCTGGGAGATCGACCTCGAGAGCAAGCGCGATCAGGGGTTGATCATCATCAATCTCTACGACAGCGCCGTCGCCAAGTCCCTCGGCGACGTCGGCAAGCCCGTTTGCTATCTCTACGCGGGGCTCTTCGCCGGGACGCTGACGGCCCTCGCACGTCGCTCCCTCAGCGGCATCGAGATCCAGTGCTACGCGATGGGCGCGAGCTACTGCCGCTTCCTCGTGGGCAGCGAGAAGCGCATCAACGCCGTCGAGTTCTGGATGGAAGAGGGCGCGTCCGCGAGCGACGTCCTCCGGAAGCTCTGAGGCGACGATGTACACGCCCCAGCGTCAGATCTACGTTCCGGCGCCGCAGGCCCCGGCTTCGCCAAACACACCGGCGAGCCCGGGAACGCGCCGGCGCCGCCCGAGCCCCCTCGGCGAGCCGGGCCAGCCCGTGGGCTTCGCCTTTCGCCGCGTCGCCTGGGAGGGCCCGGGCACGGCGCAGGTGCTTCCCCTGCCGCGCCGGCGCCGTCCCCTCGGCGAGCTCAGCACGATGACGACCCGTCAGGCCTTCGGCGGCGTCGCTTGGACGGGGGAGAAGCCGCTCCCCCCGACCTCGGAGCAGACGCTCCGCTCGACGAAGGCCGTCCTCGAATCCTTCAACTGGGAGTGAACATGAACAGCGAACTCAAGCGACTCTTCGAGGCGGCCGAGGGCCGCTGGTATTCGGATGTCGAGGAGGAGCAGCTCCGAGGCTACGCCGACGGGATCCTCTCGCGCATCGACACCTATCAGGCCGTCGCGCGCGCGGAGCGCGCCATCCTGGAGACGGCGTACACGGTCATCCGACAGCGCATTCCGCGCATGGAGGCCATGCACGGCGCGGACGGTTTCGACAAAGCGACGCGCGACCTCGGCCAGACGCTTCGCTACGCGAACATGTCGATGCTGATGAAGGAGCCGGACTTCGTTCACGACAAGCTCGCGGTCTGGATCCGCACCATCCTCTTCGCGCTCTCGGACCGGCAGAACGTCATCATGGCCTTCGAGGCCATGGCAGATGCCTGCCGGAAGCACCTCACGGCGGCCGACGCCGACCAGATCCTCCCCTACGTGAACGTCGTGGTGGACGAGCTTCGCGGAACCGCGAATGGCCTCGCCGCCGAGCGCGACCGAAAGGCGGCTTGAGCATGTCCGCGCAGATCCGAGTCCTCGAGGGCAAGAACCACTACCGACCGGAGAGCTACTTCTCCTTGAACGTCAAGAACGGTGTGATGCGCGCGCCGACGGGCCAGCGCATGCTGACCATGCCCGAGGACTTCCTCACGGGGCTTCACGCGGGCCTCGAGGACGAGACCGGCCAGGCCGCTCCCGTCATCCTCTACACGGTCGGCAAGTTCTGGGGGCGCCAGTTCGCAAAGAACCACGCCCAGGAGATCCGCTCTTTCTACAAGAAGGACGCCGAGGAGCTCCCGACGGCCTTCTACCTCCACGTGCTGCGCCGCGCCTGGGGCCTCTACGGCTGGGGCCACCTGGACCTCAGCTTCGAGCACCAGGAGCACGGCTTCATCGAGGCCATCGTCGACGGGGCGCTCTACAGCGACGCCGTGGGCAACGTCGGACGCACGACGGATCACCTCGTGGCGGGCGCTCTCGCGTCGATCACGAGCCACATCGCGGGTCGCGACCTCGAGTGCGTCGAGGTGGCCTGCAAGAGTCAGGGCGACGCGCAATGCCGCTTCCTCGTGGGGATGAGTCAGCGCGTCGACACGGTGAGCCAGTGGGTGCAGCAGAAGCGTTCCGCGTCCGAGATCCTGGCGTCGGTGAGCGCCGGCGAGCTGGACTGACGACCTCGGAGGTCGCGACGACCGGGGCCGTGCTCGCGGACCGCTACCTCGTGGAGCGGCTCGTCGGGCAGGGCACGTCGGGCCGTGTCTTCCGCGCCATCGATCTCGCGACCGAACGGACGGTCGCACTCAAGGAGTTCGTGAAGCGGGGCGGCAGCGGGGGCTTTCTCCGGGAGCTCGGCATCCTCTTCGAGCTTCGCCATCCATCGATCCTCGAGTGCGAGTCGGTCTTCATGGCCGGCCCCTATCGCTACCTCGTCTACGAGTACATGGAGGCCGGTTCGCTTCGGGACCGGCTCCGGAGCGGCACCTCGCCGCTCGCCGTCCTCGCGCTCCTACGCGAGGCGGCCCACGGCGTGGCGCACGCGCATCGGCGCAACGTGGTGCACCGGGATCTCAAGCCCGAGAACGTGCTCCTGACCGTTCGGGACGGGGCGCTGCGCGCGAAGGTCTCGGACTTCGGCATCTCAACGCTCGGGACCGAGGAGGCCGAGCGCTCGGCCATCGGCTCGCCGGCGTACATGGCGCCCGAGCAGTTCTACGACGTCTACGACTCGCGCATCGACGTCTACGCCCTCGGCGTGATGGCCTACGAGGCGCTCTGCGGATGCCGGCCCTTTTACGGGTCGCCCGCGCAGATCATGCGGCAGCACCTGGAGAAGCCGCCGCTCCTCCCCGAGTGGCTCCCGGAGGGGCTCCGGGGTGTGCTCGCCCGCGCGCTCGCGAAGGACCCGGACGAGCGCTTCCCGAGCGTCGAGGCGCTCGTGGCCGCCCTCGACGCCGCTCTCGAGGGCGAGGCCGGCGCCATCGAGTCTGCGGGATGGCCCGCGCGCGTCGAGGGCGTCACGGAGCTCGCGCTCACCCGGGAGGCAGTGCTCGCCCTGAGCGGGCGGACGCTCGTGCGGCTGGATCGACGCGGACGCGAATGCGAGCGGCTCCACGGCGTGGACGAGCTCCGCGCTGTCGATGACCACCACGTCGTGCGCTGTGGGACCTCGCTCTCCGTCTTCACGCCCCGGGGCGTGCGGCGCTTCGACACGCTCCCCGGCGGGGCGCGCGTCGCCCTGAGCGCCGAGGCCCGCGTCGCCGTGGTCAGTGAGGGCGGCGCCTTCGTGCTCAAAAACCGTCGGCGCGTGCGGGTGGCGGAGACGGGCGCCGGCGTCACCGCGGCGACCTTCGTGGGACCGGAGCAGGCGCTGGCCCTCGCGCGGGACGCGGGCGGAGAGGCCACGCTCGAGGTGGGCGACCGGCGCCTTCGGCTCCCGGAGCCCGTGGGCGAGCTCTGGGGCCATCCCGAGGGCTTCGAGCTCGTCGCCCGGAGCGCCCGCGATGCGGCGCGCCTCTTCCTGGTGAGCGAGATGGGCGTACGCGAGCTGGAGGCGCCGATGGGGGGGCTGAGCGCGCACGGCGACCACTTCGTGGGCGCGACCCCCGCCGGCGAGCTGGCGACGCTCGCCGTGAGCCGCGGGCGCCTGGCCCGGACGCGCTGGGAGGGGCCCCTCGCAGCGGCCGCCGGGTGCGTCGACGGGTTCGCGTGGGCGACCCGCGATGGACGAGTACTGGGGCTTCGGAGCTGATGCCGAGGCCCGCTGAGACGACGTCGACCCATCGGTCGAGGAAAGGAGCGAGGACATGAACACGCAGCTTCGAGAGATGGTGGTGGCCGCCGAAGGGCGTCACCTGGGTGAGGCCGAGCTCGCGCGCTTCCGCGAGCACGCGCAGGGCTACGGCGCGCGCCTCGACGCGATGCGCCGCGTCCAGGACGCCGAGGAGGGCATCGTGGAGACGGCCCTCCGCCGCCTCGAGGCCACGCAGGGGAGCCGCCTGCGCGATCCCGTCGTGCGCCAGAAGGCCGAGCGGGACCTCGAGCAGACGCTCCGCTACGCCGCGCAGGCGGCGGCTCGGGACGACCTCGGGTGGTTCCAGGAGACCTTCAGCGAGTGGCACGCGGAGATGCTCTGCGCCCTCCAGCCGCAGCCGGTGATGGAGGACACCTTCAAGGCGCTTCGTGACGCCGTGGAGGAGCGCCTCGACGGGGCGGACGCCCGTGCCCTCCTTCCCTTCCTCGACGACTTCCTTCGGGAGCTCGCGAGCTGGCGGGAGAGCTGAAGGACGCCATGACGCAGCGAGACGCGGGATCGCCGATGGCGCGCCTCAAGGCGGCGACGTCGGAAGCGCACGTGGCCACGGAGCAGACGGCCATGGCCCGGGCGATGGCCGAGGGGGCGCTCTCGCGGCGGCACTATGGGCTGCATCTCCAGGTCTTCCGCGTGCTGGTCGCGGACCTCGAGGCGCGCCGCGAGGCCGCCGGCGCTGCGGGGGCGGACGTCTGGGGACCGGAGCGCGCGAAGCTGGCGCTGCTCGAGGAAGACCTGGCGCACCTGGCGCCCACCGAGGCGAAGCTGCCGTCGGCGCTCGCCGCCCTGCTCGAGAAGGGCCTGCCCGACCGGCTCGAGCTCGGCGCGCTCCTCGGTCGCACCTACGTCTTCGAGGGGTCCACGCTCGGTGGCGCCGTGCTCGCGCCGCGCCTCGCGCGCTCGCCGGGGCTCGCCGGAGAGCCCTTCCGCTACTACCGCTGCTACGGGGACGCGCTCGGGCCGCTCTGGAAGGCCTTCCGGCGCGAGATGAACCGGCTCCTCGAGACGCCGGCACGGCTCGAGGCCGCCATCGCCGAGGCGCGCTCCACCTTCGCCGAGGTCGGCCACGCCTTCGACGCGGCGTGGCAGGTGGG
>JBCDGX010000315.1:0-6855 GCA_038750805.1 Myxococcota bacterium | reverse complement strand
CTCCGCGTGGACCTTCGCGCTCACCGGCTACGGGCGAAGCGCGATCCCCGCGCCCATGGACGACCCCTGCAACCTCGCCCCGGCCGAGCAGGCACGCTACGGCTTCGACTGCGCGCCCTCGTACCCCTTCGTGATGACGACCTCGGACTCGGAGCTCGCCGACCTCCGCGCCGTCGTCGACCACGTGCGCCGAGAGCGAGGTGTTGCGCGCGTCCACCTCGTGAGCGAGTCCCTCGGCGGAGCCCGAGTCATCCACTTCGCCTCCGCTCATGCAGAACGCGTCGGGCGGCTCGTCTTCTTCGGTACCGGCGGGAGCGGGCTCCTTGCCACGGAAGGCCCCACGGGACCCGTTCCCGCGGAAGGGGCCGCCGTCGAAGGTATCGGTGAGGACGGCATCCGGAATGCGCTCCGGGGGCCGAGCTGCCGAGAAGGTGCCGTCGACCCGTCGGTCCTCGACGCGGCCGTGGCGCTCATGCTCGCGCCGGAGACGCTAGGCCTCGCCTGGGGCCCGGGCGTGCTCCGGGTGCCCACCGTCCAGCTCTGGGGCGCGGCCAGGGCCAACCTCGAGCGCGTCGAGGCCCCGGCGCTCGTGGTCGGCGGGGAGTGCGACCCCCTCGCCTTCCCGGCGGCCGTCGACGCGCTGTACCGAACGCTCGGCTCGAGGACGAAGGTCCGGGCCCGCATGGAGGGCACCGGCCATGTCGTGATGCTCGAGACCAACCACGGCGTCTTCGCGGCCCTCGCCGCCGAGTGGCTCGCCGCCGGGAGCCTCGATGGTCGGTCGAGCGGTGAGGTGCGCATCGCCCTGGACGGTGCGCGGGCCTGGGACTGACTGAGGGCAGTGCTCGGCCGAGGTCGGCACGGGGGGCTTGCACCTCTGCGGCACCTGAGCACGTGCTCAGTGCGTGCTAGCGTCGCCGCCGTGGACCGGGACCTGCATCGGACGCCGCGTAGGCTGGATCTCGACGGCCTGAACCCGCCGCAGCGGGAGGCCGTGCTGCACGGGGATGGCCCCCTCGTGGTCTTCGCGGGCGCCGGCAGCGGCAAGACGCGCGTGATCACCTACCGCATCGCCGACCTCGTCAGCGCACGGGACGTGCGGCCCTGGCGGATCCTCGCCGTCACCTTCACCAACAAGGCCGCCGGGGAGATGCGCGAGCGCCTCGCGGGGCTCGTCCCGGGCGGCGCCGAAGGGCTCTGGGTGGGCACCTTCCACTCCACCTGCGCGCGGCTCCTCCGGCTCCACACGGACGCCGCCGGGGTGCGGAAGGACTTCACCATCTACGACGACGGGGACCAGCGCGCCGTCGTGAAGCGGGTGCTCGCGGACCTCAGCCTCGACCCGAAGCGCTTTCAGCCGAAGGCCATGGCCGGCGCCATCAACCGCGCCAAGCAGGAGATGGTCGGGCCCGAGGATTACGAGACCGGCGACTACTGGCGGGAGCAGGTCGCCCGCGTCTACGACGCCTACGAGCAGCGCATGGCGAAGGCCGGCGCCCTCGACTTCGGCGACCTCATCTACCGGCTCACGAAGGCCCTCGAGGAGAACGAGACGCTCCGGGAAGACCTCGCCGGCCGCTTCCGCCACGTCCTCGTCGACGAGTTCCAGGACACGAACCACGCGCAGCTCCGCCTCGTGCGAGCGCTCGCCAGCGTGCATGGCAACCTCTGCGTGGTCGGCGACGACGACCAGAGTATCTACCGCTGGCGGGGCGCCGACCGGCGCAACATCCTCGACTTCCGCGACGCCTACGGGGACGCGACGGTCATCAAGCTCGAGCAGAACTACCGCTCGACCAAGCGCATCCTCCGCGTCGCCCACGCCATCATCCGCCGGAACCTCGACCGGGAGCCGAAGGAGCTCTGGACCGACAACGGCGAGGGCGAGAAGGTGCTCGTGCTCCGGACGAGCGACGAGCGCGCCGAGGCTCTCGAGGTGGTCAAGGCGCTCCTCGAGCTCCAGCGCCAGGGGCATCTGCTGACCGACGCGGCGGTGTTCTACCGGACCCACGCGCAATCGCGCGTGCTGGAGGATGCGCTCCGCTCGGCGAACGTCGCCTACCGCATCGTCGGGGGCCTTCGCTTCTACGATCGCGCCGAGGTGAAGGACCTGCTCGCCTACCTTCGCTTGCTCCACAACCCGGACGACGACGTCAGCGTGCTCCGGGTCCTCAACGTGCCCGCCCGGGGCATCGGGAAGACCTCGCAGTCGCGCCTCCTCGATCTCGCCGCCGAGAAGGGGCTCGGGGTGCTCGAGGCCCTCGAGCACGTCGAGGACGACGGCCGCTTCAGCGCCGCACCGACCCGGCGCCTCGTCGCCTTCCGCGACCTCGTGAAGCACCTCCGCGCCGAGGCGGACAAGCTCCCGCTCGAGGACCTCGGCGGCGCGGTCCTTCAGGACACGGGCTACCTCGCCATGCTCGAGGCCGACGATTCGGTCGAGGCCGAGACGCGGCTCCAGAACCTCGAGGAGCTCGTGGGCTCCATCCGTGAGCTCGTCGAGACCCGAACGGCGGCCGGGGAGGAGACGACGCTCGGCGATTACCTCGCCGAGGTCACGCTCCAGACGAGCGCGGACACGGCCGAGGACGCGGCGGCGGACAAGGTCACGCTCATGACCGTGCACGCCGCGAAGGGCCTCGAGTTCCGCACGGTGCTCGTGATGGGGCTCGAGGAGGGCGTCTTCCCCATGGGCGGCGACCCGCTTCGGGAGGACCCGGAGGAGATGGAGGAGGAGCGGCGCCTCGCCTACGTCGCCTTCACGCGCGCGAAGGAGCGGCTCGTGCTGACCTGGGCCATGCGGCGGCGTATCTTCGGCCAGGAGAAGGCCGGCGGGCCCTCGCGCTTCCTCGGGGACCTGCCGGACGAGGACACGCATCGCCTCGGCGGCGGACCCAGCCGCCGCACGCCCCGCGCCGCCCGGCCGGAGTTCGCGCCGGACCCCTGGGACCAGCCCCGCAAGCCCGACACGCGCACGGACCTCGGCGAGAGCTTCGTCGACCGGAGCGAGTATTCGGACCTCGACGAGGGCGGCATCGGGCCCGGGACCCTCGTCCGGCACAAGAAGTTCGGCGTCGGGCGCGTGGTCAGCCTCGACACCGGCGGCATGTATCCGAAGGCCGAGGTCGACTTCGAGAGCGCCGGGCGGAAGAAGCTCATCGTGCGCGTGCTCGAGCCGGCCTGAAGACGCCTACTCGTCGTACTCGTACGCCGGGCCGGCGTAGCGGCGGTCGAGGGCCCAGCCCACGCGAAGCGTCGCCACGTTCATGGTCGTGCGGGCAGCGGGCGTTCGGAGGCCGAAGAGCTGGCGCGTGTCGATGCCCACGCCGACGAAGGCGCCGCGCACGTGCACCGCGAGGTCCACGCCGAAGACGAAGCCGAGGGCGCCGTGGTCGAGCTCCCGCGCGGCGGCCCGGCGGAGCGCGAGGCCCTCGTTGTTCCCCCCGACGCCGAGGCCGGCGTCGAGGTAGGCCCCGCTCAGCCCGAGGCTCGAGCCGAAGTACACGCGATGCCGCGACCCGGACATGCACGGGAAGAGGAAGCGGCCGGCCGCCACCAGGTCGCCCCCGAACGTCCGGAAGCCGTAGCCGCGCCGCCCGAAGCCCGGCCCCTGAAAGAAGTAGCCGCGCGTCATGAAGCCGAGGGCGACGGCCTCGTGGTCGCCGAAGAGAAAGCGCGCGCCCGCCTCGGTCATCGGCGCGTAGCCGTAGTCGTGGCGGTGGCCCGTGGGCGTCCCGCTCGTCGCGCGGCCGGTGATACCCAGCCCGGCGAAGAGCTCGAGATGGCTCAGGGGCTTGGGCGCGGGGCGCACGCGCACGTGGGCCTGCCCCAGGGTCTGGACGTCCGCCGCGGCCAGGGCGGGGACGAGCGTGACGAAGGCGAAGGCGAGGGCGCGAAGCGAAGCGGACATGGCGGTCTCCTCCCCCCGAGACTGCCCCGCGCCCGGCGATCTTGGGAGCACCCACCGCGAAGGTGGGACCTCCGTGAGATCGCCGGGCGCGTGTCTGGCCGGTCGGTGCTCGCACCGGGGGTACTAGGGGCAGCGCGCGTCGAGGGCCTCGAGGGTCTCGGCCAGCGGCTCCGTGAGCACCGGGCGCGCGTCGAAGGGCTTGGCGAGGTCACAGGCCCGCGCGAGCTCGCCCGCGGCTTCGGCGGCGCGAATGGCGAGGTCCCGGGCACGCTCCGTATCGCGGTTGGCGAGGTTCTCCTCGGCGAGCCCCAGCGCGCGGGCCGCGTCGTCACCGGGGCCGAGGAAAAACTCCGTGGCGTGGTCGACGTAGGCCAATCGATGCACGTCCAGGAGCGCCTCGTAGGTGCCCCGTGCCCGGGCGACGAGCGTCGCCGCCCGCTCGGGATTCCGCTCGGCGAGCAGCTCCCCGAGCAGGCCCGGCGCCTCCGGGTCCGGGCTCTCCGCCGCGATGCGCTCGAGGCGCGCGATGGCCGCGTCCGTCTCTCCCGCCTCGGCCTCGAGCTCGGCGAGATGCACGTTGGCGACCACGTACGCGGGCGAGCGGCGCACGGCCTCCTCGTAGAGCGGCCGCGCCAGCTCCGGTCGGCCCGCGCGCTCCGCCCACATCACGCCCCGCGCGAACTGCACGAAGGCGACGGGGAAGGGGGACACGCCCCCGTAGGCCGCGAGCGCGCGCTGGTAGGCGGCGTCGGCCTCGTCGTAGCGGCCGGCCGCGTTGAGCGCGGCGGCGAGGTCGAGCTCCGTCGCGAAGCCTGGCGAGGCCGCGGCCCGATCGTCCCGGAGCGCGAGGATCGCCGCCGGGTCCGCGCCCCGGGCGAGCGCGATGGTCTCGGCTTCGCGGCTGCCCGGGGGAAGCAGCGCGAGCGCGGCGTCCCATTCGTGCCGCACGTCGCGCACGCGCCCCTCGGCGACCGAACGACCGGTCCCTTCCACGGCCTCGGCGAGGACGAGGGCGCGGCCCAGGTCCCGGGCGTCGGCCCGGACCTGCTGACGAAGCAGGAGGGCGTCGATGGTGCGCAGGCGAAGCGCGTCCCGGGCGCCGGGCCCGGCGAGCTGCGCCTCGAGCACCGCGATCTCGCCGTCGAGGTTGGCGAGGGCGATGCGCCCCTCCGTGCTCGGTGCCTCGAAGCCGAGCGCCACATCGGCGCGCGTGGCGCCTTCGGAGGCGGGCCCCGCCGCCGCGCATCCGAGCGCGGCGGCGAGGAGCAGGTGCGTTGCGCGACCCATCCGCCCGACCATCAGTTGCTCGGCGCCGCCAGGAAGGGGAAGGCCGTGTCGCTCTGCGGAGCGTCGTCGGTCGGAATGCCGTCATCGATGCCATCCAAGACACCGGCGACGAGCACCGAGTAGCTTCGCTCGATGATGTCGTCCGTGGGCCGGCGTCCACCGGCCCCGCCATCGGGCAGCACGCCGAGGGCCTGCGCCTCGACGCCGAGGTAGAGGTTCCCCCCGTTCCCCCCGCTCGCGGCGTTCACCCAGAGCCGGTCGTCGGCGAGCACCCCGGCGAGGCCGTCGTAGCGCCCGGCCACGGCGTCGGCCCCGGCGAGGAGCTGGTTGCCGCAGACGGTGTCGACGGAGTCGAGGATCGCGAGCGTGGCGGCGATCTCTTCGCTGAAGGACGCCCCCCAGGTCGCCGGGTCGGAGGCCGTGGCGTAGGCCGCACGCCGCGCGTCCCGGTTCGCGTCCGGCGTGAAGGTGCTAACCGTGGCGGTCGAGATGGCCGGGCGCCCGTTGCGGTCGATCTGGGCGCCGATGGCCGGCGGGGCGTCCGGGCCGCGGAAGGCGTCGTTCGCGTCGTCACCACAGGCGACGGCGAGGAGCAGCGAGAGCGTGGCGGTGAGGCGTAGCGTCTTCATGGTTCGTTCCTCTTCGGAAGGGGTGGTTCAGAGGCCCCGGTGCGTGCTCGCCCACACGGCGAGCACGTCGTGGCCGGAGCGGGTCACGAGGTCCCGGTCGAGCTCGACGACGAGCGAGAGCACGTTCGTGCCCGCGAAGTCGTCGCTCGCCGGCGCCCCCTCGGCGTCGTCGCTCGTGAGGAGGCCGACGAGCGCGTTGCTCGTGGCCTCGTCGAGCGCCGGGCAGCCCGCGTCGTCGAAGCTGAGCGCGCTCGCGGCCTCGAGCACGGCGGCGCGCGTGTTGTTGAAGCCGTTGAGCTCGAAGAAGAAGGGGTCGTTGCGCGGCCCCGCGAAGACGCGCACGTCCCCGTTCTCGCTCGTGATGCCGGCCGGGTCCGAGGGGTCGCCCTCGAGGTAGGCGAGCACGCTCCCGTCGGCGCCCTGCACCCAGCACTCGATCGCGCCGGGCTCGTAGAACTGGCAGAGCACCGTGCGCTCCTCCGTGGGGTTCCCGAAGGCGTCCGTGTTGCCGACGTGGAAGACGTATTGCGCCGCCGTCCCGAAGGCGGTCTCGGCGGTGGCGAAGCCCGCCACGTTCATGATCAGGCGAACGCGGCTCGCGTCCGGGCTGGTCCACGCGAACACGTCGCTGATGTCGGTCGTCGGGTCCGAGCCCGCGCCGGGATAGTCGAGGTGGTCCGCCGCCTGAACCATCGCCGGGGCGAGGCAGGCTGCCAGAGCCAAGGTCGTCCATCGCTTCTTCATTCCAATCCTCCTGTGCCGCCCGCTGAAGCGCGCGGTCGTCGGAGTTACGAGCGAGGCCCGCAGCCGGATCGAAAGGACCCGCACTTTTTCTCGCGGAGGCCGGGCCCTACACTCGACGCCGCGTGGCGGAAGGCGACGACGAGCTCCTCCGGCGCATCGCGCGCGGGGACGAAGCCAGCCTCGGGGCGCTCTACGACCGCCACGCCGGCGCGCTCCACGGGCTCGCCCTGAAGATCCTCCGGGACTCGACGGAGGCCGAGGACGCCGTGCACGATCTCTTCGTCG
>JBCDGX010000314.1:0-6908 GCA_038750805.1 Myxococcota bacterium | reverse complement strand
GCCGCAGGTGCTGAGCGTGAGGAGCCCGTCCTCCGCGGCGGCGTAGGAGAACCACACGTCGGCCGCCGTGTGGCTCGTTCCGCAGAACCCGGTGTTCGAGAACGCGGCGCCGATGGTCGAGCCCATGACGACCTCGCCGGCGACGATCGGCGTCGCGGCCGCGCACGTGTCGTTCGCGGGCTGGGCGTTCGCCCGCATCTGCGCGCCAAGCGCCAAGCAGAGCGCGAGCGCTCCCGTCGTCCATCGTCCCATCGCCGGCCTCCCATGCCTCGGGCCGAGCGCGTCGCGCGCCGGGCCGCGATCGAGGCAACGGAAGGCCCGTCCGGGGTCGAGAGGGGCCGGCGCGGCGACGTACGAACCGGGTGAGAAGTGTGCGCGGCCGGTCCGAGTTACCGCGCGGTTGCCGCGAAGGCCCCCAACATGGGCCTGGCTCGGCGCCCCCCACGGCCCGGCGCGCGCATTTTCCCTCGGGAAAGCGGCCCCCGCGGAACGGGAAGGGGCCCCCACGCCTCCGCGCGTCGCTGGGGCCTCCAGGCTCTTGCCCCCCACGGATCGGCGAAGGCCCCCCACGGGACAGCGAAGGGCCCCCACGGTTCGAGCGAACCCCGGGTGGAGGGGCCCCCGTGGAAAGGCCGGGGGCGGCGTCCTGCGACGGCCCCGCGTCGTCCGAGCCCCGCCGAGGGGCGTGCCGAGATCGCCTCGCGACGGGTCGAGAGCCTCCGGCGGCGTCTCGGACTCCGGGGGCCGGGGGCGTCGCTGCCTGAGAGGCGCATTCGGTGGCGGGGGCGAGCGACTGCGCGTGGCCCCTTTCGTTCTCGACGCGTCGTTTGGCGCCCGCGAAGCGCCTCCGCGTCAGTCCGGCTGGAAGATGCGCGTCTGAGACCCGTCGACGTCGTAGTAGTCCCAGGCGCGGTCGAAGGTGATCGCGCCGAAGAGGTTCACGGCGAGGGCGAAGACCGCGGCGAGGGCGAAGAAGCGGCCGAAGCGGCGCCCGCCGAGCGCCAGGAGCACGAAGACGCCGGGCAGGTAGTCGAGAGCGAAGCGGTAGCCGAACTGGAGCCAGCCGCTGTTCTGGTAGGCGAGGTCGAGGACGACGACGGGCACGATGGCTGCCGCCAGGCCGATCATTCGCGCCGTCCAGCGCTTCGGGAAGAAGACCATCAGGAGCGGCGGCGTCGTGAACCAGAGCGCGAGGCCGTGGCCGCTCACCTTCAGGTGCGGCGCCTCCACGCTCAGCCAGGGCAGTGAGCTCGTGAAGATGGCGAGGTTCTTCGCGAGGTAGTGGTAGTTGAAGAGGCCCCAGGTCTCGATGCGATCCCGCCAGCCGATCTGGAGGTACGTGTGGCCGAACTCGAAGGGGTCACCGAAGCGCGCCGCGTTGTGCGCCATGGCGAGGGCGCCGGCAGCGAGGATGGGCGCGCTGAAGCGGAGCCCCCGGGGCGCGGCGTCCCTCCAGCCCACACCGCGGAGCCAGGCCGCGAGCCGCGGCACGAGGCCCTCGTCCGGAAGCGCCGGGGCGTCCTCGCGCCGGTGCACGCGCATGAGCTCGTAGCCAAAAAGGGCCGCGAGGAGCGCCGTGGTCGGGCGCGTCAACAGGAGGAGGCCGAGCATCGCGCCCGCGGCCCAGGGCCGCCGCGCCCCCTGCGCGAAGTCCAGGTAGAGCACCAGCAGCGACGTCGCGACGACCTGCGCCGCGAACCACACGCTCCCCTGCACGGCGACGAAGAAGAAGACGGTCCCGAAGGCGAAGAGGGCCGTGAGCGCCAGGTCGTCGCGGAGCGAGCGGCCGCTCTCCTCACGGAGCCGAGCGAGCATTCGGTACAGGAGCGCTGGCCCGAGCGCCGCGATCAGCGCCCAGAAGAGCCGGTCGGGGACCGCGTCGGCGCCGCCCGCGGCGGCCACCACGGGCAGCACCACGGCGGCCGGGAAGGGCGGGAAGGAGACGTACCAGCGGTAGCGCTCGCCCTCGTGACCGAAGCCTGGCGGGCAGGCCTCGCCGGTCTCCGTGTCGAAGCAGGCCCAATCGTTGCGGCCCGGCGGCGGACCCCCGAGGTCGAGGCGCCCCTCGAGCCAGCTCTCGGCCAGGTGGGAGAAGTGGTCGTTCGGGCTCGTCTCGAGCACCCGGTCGCCGAGGAGCGCGACGTAGACCACGGCGCAGACGACGTAGATCAGCGCGCAATGCACCACGGTGCGCTGCAGGAGCGGGCGCGGGTCGTCGCTCTCGGCCGTCACGGCGGCGGAGCCTAGTGTCCCGAGTCCGCGATCGCGACTCGAACGCGCCGGTCCTCGAACCGCTCCGCGGCGTTTTCCTCCTGGACATTCGCCCGGCATTCCTACGTCGTCGCTCCTTGCGGAGCGGCCCGATGCCTCGTCGACTTCGCGCTTCCGGGAGACGGAAAACGCGCTCCGCGCCAACGTAAAGGGCGTGCTCTCGAGGCCGTCGTCGTCGAAGGCGTCCGCGGAAGCCGCGCTTCGGGCCGCGGTGGGCCGTCGCCACGCTCGCGGCGTGCGTTCGGCGTGCGTGCTCCTCGGCCTGCTCGTCGCGGTGGGCTGTGCCGCGGTGGACGCGGGCGACGCCCGCCCCGGCCTCGATGGCGGGACGGACCTCGCCCTGCCGCCTGGACCCGGCGCCGGGAGGGACGGCGGCCTCACCCCGGGAAGGCGCGACGGGGGAGCTCCGGCGTGCCTGAACCCGGGGGAGACCCTCGGGACCGCCTGCCTTCGGAACGCGAACTGCGACGACGGCTGCTTCTGCAACGGCGTGGAGCTCTGCCGGGCGCTCGTCTGCACCGCCGGAAACGCGCCCTGCGACGACGGAATCGCGTGCACGCGCCGCGCCTGCGACGAGGGCGGCGACCGCTGCGGCGAGCTCGAGCTGGACGACGCGGCCTGCGACGACGACGACGTCTGCAATGGCGTGGAGCGCTGCGACCCCGTGCTCGGCTGTGCGTCCGGGGAGCCCCCGAGCTGCGCCGACGGCGACCGGTGCACGGACGACGTCTGCGACCCGCGCGAGGGCTGCTCGAACCCGCCGAGCTGCGACGTGAGCTGCCGGCCGCCGGGGGCGCCTGCCCCTCCCGGCTGCCCCGACTGCGAGGGGCCGGAGGTCTGCGACAACTTCCGGGACGACGATTGCGACGGGCTCGCCGACGTCTTCGACCCGGAGTGCAGCCCGACGAACGACACCTGCCGGACCGCCATCGAGCTCTCGGGTCCGGGCTTCTATGGCTGGGGCACGTACGGCCTCGCGAACGACTACGTCTCGCGCTGCGGCGACGGGCCCCGGGACGCCGTGTTCGTGTTCGAGGTGAGGGAGGTCTCGTCGCTCTACGTCGGCCTCGTCGATGCGCCCGTCGAGTCCGTCGTCGAGTTGCGCGGGCCGGGGGCCGTCGACGTATGCGAGGACGACGCGGCCGCGGAGCGTGACGAGGCGCCCTGCGATCGCTCGCGGAGCACGGTCGACCCCGCGGACCTCGAGTTCGACGCGATCGCGCCGGGCGTCTACTGGCTCGTGGTGGAGGCAGAGAGCGAAGAGAGCTTCTTCCTCGAGTTCGCGCTCGGTCCGCCTACCACCGTACCGGCGTGGGATGCCTGCGCGACCGCGCCAACGCTCGCCATGCCGAGCGCGACCGTGACGGGCGACTGGGGCGAGCTCTTCGACAGCCAGCCCGCGCTGAGCTGCAGCCCACCGACGAGCCGTCGCGACGCTTGCTACCGTCTCGAGCTTCCCTTCGGAGGCATCGTCTCTGCGGACTTCGCGACCTCTCTACGCTTCGGAGCGCCGGCGGCCGGCACCCTCGCGCTCGTGACCGATCCCGAGGACCCGGCGGGGACCGGCGTCGCTTGCGGGCCGGCCCGATCTCCCGCGGACAGCTTCCGCGGAGCGTTCGTCCCGGCCGGCACCTACTACCTCATCGCCGAGTCCAACTCGTCGGGGGCCGAGACGTTCACGCTCGACGTGGACGTCGAGCTGCCGACGAGCATCCCGCCGTGCGAAATCTGCGCGCGGTCCTGCCACGTCGGTGGCCTTCGCGTCGTGAGGGACGTGGCGCGGATGACCCTGGACGAGGTGAGCCTCGGCTGTGGCCCTCCCCTCGGCCCTCCCTGGGTGGACGCCTTCTACACCTTCACGACCGGCGTTCCGAACGAGCGCGTCGACGTGGCCATCGACGCCCCGGGCCTCGTGCTCTTCGCCATCGACGACGCCAGCAGGCGATGTCCCATCGTCTCGGCCCCGATCTGCCAGGCGGGTCTCGGCACCGTTCGCCGCACCGTGACCCTGCCGAACGTCGGCACGCACCAGCTCTCGGTTGCCCTCCCGGCCGGCTCGGGCACGCTCAGCGTCGAGGTGACCCGGAGCCGTTCCGCGCTTCCGTGATGCCGCCGCCCGACTCAGCCTTCGGGTGCGATGTCGATGGTCACGCGGCAGGAGCCGCCCACCCCGCGCAGCCGCTCCTCGGCGTCCATGGCGACCTGGCTGTCGGCTTCGCAGCCGGGGTCGAGGCCGCATTGCGTGCCCGCGCCGCTGATCTCGATGAGGTAGTCGGTTCCGACGAGCCCGGCGTCGTAGCCCGGGATGTAGTTCTCGCCGGCCGGGAAGCGCCCGCGGTCGGGCACGGGCTCGGGCTCACCGCCGAAGTTGCCCGGGTCCCAGCTGATCGTGAACTCGAGCGGCGGCGAGTCGGGGTTGATCGACTCGAAGGTGTACCGCAACGCGCGCGGGTCGGCGGCGAAGCGGCAAAAGAGGCTGCTCCGCGAGCCGGAGAAGGCCGGGTTGTCCTGCGGGACGGTCCAGCTGTCGACCATCGGCGTGAGGTCGAGGACGATGGACCCACCCATCCCGGCGTCGCTCATGCCCATGTCGTCCACCGCGAGGTCACGGTCCTCGCCGCTGCTGGAGCAGCCAGCCAAGAGTGTCAGCACGAGGGCAAGAACGAGTCGCTCGAAGGTCATCGGAACACTCCACCGCAGGCGACCACGTCCCGACGCAAAGCACCGGGCGGCCGCTGAATCCCGAAGGCAGGTGCAATCACGCTAACACCCGCCCCCCTTCCACTCGGTGCGCCGTTCCGCGCGCGTTCGGATGCGCGCGCCGCTCAGGCTGCCCGCGGGAGGCGGGCCGTCGCCAGCGCGCCCACCAGCGGTCCGAGCGCGAGCACCACGAAGGCGTTTCGCCAGCCCCATTGGGCGGCGAGCCAGGGGACGAGCTGGATGGACACGATGGTGATCGCGAAGCCGATGCCGTTCTGGATGGTCAGCGCCGTGCCGACGTAGTCGGGCGGGGCGTTCTGCGCGGCCAGGGAGGAGAACTGCGCGGAGTCCATCACCACCAGGAAGCCCCAGGCCAGCACGAAGGCGACGAGCAGCGCCGGCGGCAGGTCGAAGGCGAAAGGCGAGAGGGCCGCGAGCGCGCCGCTACCGATGAGCGAGGTGAGCGCCACGCGCCGCTCCCCGGCCCGCCGGCTCCAGCGGCCTCCGACGACGCAGCCGAGCGTGCCCGAGGCGATGGCGAAGAAGGCGAGGAGCGGCACCCGCTCGCCCCAGCCCGGCGCGCCCGCGAAGGCCGCCGCGAGGAAGCCCGCGACCATCGCCCAGAACGCATAGAGCTCCCACATGTGGCCGAAGTACCCGACGGCCGCGAGGCGGAAGGAGCGATAGGAGAAGCACTTCACGAGCATGCGCGGGTCGAAGCGGGCCCGCGTTCGGCCGTGGGGGCCGAGCTCCGCGCCGAGGCGCACGAGGAGTCCCCCGGCGACGCAGAGCCCGCTGCTCACGGCCACGGGCACGCGCCAATTGAAGCTCGCTCCCACGGCCCGGAGGAGGAAGGGCAGCGCCGTGCCGAGGGTGAGCGCGCCGACCATCACGCCGAGGCGCCAGCCGAGGCCCTCGCGGCTCCAGGACGCGATGATCTTCATCCCCACCGGGTACACGCCGGCCATGGCCACGCCGGTCAGCGCCCGCGCGACGAGCGCCACGCCGAGCCCGTCCGAGAGCGCGAAGGCGGCGTTGCATGCCGCCGCCACGAGCGCCGAGCCGAGGAGCACGTTCCGCGCGTCGTAGAGGTCCGCGAGGTTCGTCGTCGCGAAGATCAGCGTCCCCACGATGAAGCCCACCTGCACCACCGTCGTGAGCGCGGCCTCCGCGCCCGCCCCGAGCCCCCAGGCCTCGGAGAGCGCGCCCTGCGCCGCCGTGCCGCTGAACCAGACGCTCGTCGCGAAGAGCACGCCGACGCAGACCGCGACGAAGCTCCGGCTCGATGCATCGAGGGCCATCGCTCGAAGCCTATGCTCCGCGGGCGCCTTCGTTGCGTTTTCCGGGCGCCGGACCCTCCCCGGATGTGGCCCCCGGCGACATCTCATGGCAACAAGGCCGACACGAGCGCGTGCCGGGGAAGCGCCGCTCGGGGGACCTGGTGACGACATGCGATACGACGATGGCCTCCTTCGGCTGAGCCTCGCGGCGGTGCTCTCTCTGGCCGTGGCTTGCGGCGACGACGACGGGCCCGACCCCACGGACGGCGGCGTCGACGCCGGCGAGACCGACATGGGGAGCGCGGACATGGGGAGCGCGGACATGGGGGACGGCGGCGCCGGCTCGACCATCGCCGGGCTCGACGCAGACGAGGAGCTCGAGCTCACGGGGCTCACGGGCTCGGTCAGCGCCGTCCAGGACGAGCGCGGCATGTGGCACATCTACGGCGAGACCTTCGACGACGTGCAGCGCGCGACGGGCTACCTCCAGGCCCGCGACCGCATCACGCAGATGGTGCTCATCCGCGCGAGCGTGAACGGCACGCTCGGCGAGATCCTCCCGTCCTTCCTTCCCGAGTCCTTCTGGATCAACTCGGACCGCTCGGAGCGTCTCGAGGATCTCCCGGGCGATGCGCTCGTAGCCGGCGAGACGCGCCG
>JBCDGX010000313.1:0-6910 GCA_038750805.1 Myxococcota bacterium | reverse complement strand
CCGTAGCCCGCGACCACGGCGACCTTGCCGGCGATCATCACGTCCGTGGCGCGCTTGATGCCGTCCACGAGGCTCTCGCGGCAGCCGTAGAGGTTGTCGAACTTCGACTTCGTGACCGAGTCGTTCACGTTGATGGCCGGGCACATGAGCGTCCCCGCCTGGGCCATCTGGTAGAGGCGAAGCACGCCCGTCGTCGTCTCCTCGGAGATGCCGACGACCTTCTCCGGGCCCTCGAAGAGCGCGGGGAAGCGCTCGTGCGCCATGAGCGTGAGGTCGCCGCCATCATCGAGGATGATGTTTGGCCCCTTGCCGCCCTCGAAGGCGTCGAGCTGCTGGAGGATGCACCAGTCGTACTCCTCCTCGGTCTCGCCCTTCCAGGCGTAGACGGGCACGCCGCTCGCGGCGATGGCGGCCGCGGCGTGGTCCTGCGTCGAGAAGATGTTGCAGCTCGTCCAGGTGACCTCGGCGCCGAGCTCCGTGAGGGTCTCGATGAGGACGGCCGTCTGGATGGTCATGTGGAGGCAGCCGGCGATGCGCGCGCCGGCGAGGGGCTTCGAGGGGCCGTACTCGGCGCGGAGCGCCATGAGGCCGGGCATCTCGGTCTCGGCGATCGCGATCTCCTTGCGGCCGAAGTCCGCGAGGCCGATGTCGGCGACCTTGTAGGTGATCTTCGGACCCTTGGGGGTCTCGACGGTCTGGGTGCTGGCGGTGCTCATGCGTTCTTCTCCATCCCGCCTTCGCGGGCCTCGTTCGCGGTGTCGGTCGAAAGGGACGGCGGCCGTCGCGCGACGAGAACCACCCAGTCGAGATGACCGTCGGGTCCGTCGCCGCAGCGGGCGGCCGGGACGCGCGTCAGCCGGGCCTCCTCGAGACCCGCCGTGCGCGCGAAACCGAGGAGCTCGTCCTCGGAGAAACCGAGCCAGGCGTCGGCGAGCTCGGCGCGGAGGCGCTCGTCGTCGTGCCGGGCGTAATCGAGGAGCACCACGGCGCCGCCGGGCGCCGCGAGCTCCACGAGAGAGGCGAAGGCCCGCGCCGGGCGCGAGGCGTGGTGGAGCACGCGCGCGGCGAAGACCGCGTCGGCGCCGCCCGGGACCGTGGCCGGGAGGGACGCATCCCCGAGCTCGGCCTGGTGGAGCTCGACGTTCGCGTACTCACGCCGCGCGAGGCGCCGGCGCGCGCGGTCGAGCTGGGCCTCGGAGCGGTCCACGCCCACGACGCGCTCGAAGATCGGCGCGAGCACCTCGAGGAAGGCCCCGTCGCCGCAGCCCACGTCCACCGCGAGGCGCCGCGGCGCGATCAAAGGGGCGAGGGCCGTGAGGTAGGCCGGGAGCTCCGCCGGGAAGGAGGGGACCTCCTGGGCCTGGCCGTCGAAGAAGGCGCGGGCCGCCGCCTCCCGGGCCCGGACGACGGCGGCCACGCGGGCGAGGCTCCCGTCCTCGGTGCAGAGGCGGCGCCCCGCCGCGAGGGCGTCGGCGACGACCGGGTCCCGGGCGATCTCCGGGTCCAGGTGCACGTAGACCCGCGTGCCCTCGCGGCGCTCGGCGAGGAGGGCCTGACGCCGGAGCGCCTTCAGATGCCGGGAGACGTTCGGCTGGGGCTCCTCGAGGGCCTCCGCGAGCTCCCCGATGGCGAGCTCCTCCGCCGCCGCCAGCGCGAGGATGCGCAGACGGAAGGGCTCCGCGAGGAGCTTGTAGAGCTCCCAGCGGCGCGGGGCGGCGGCGACGGTCTCCGGCACGGGCCCGGTCTATATGTGCGCATGTGCATGGACGCAAGTAGCAAGCCCGTGCCGACGCTCACGGGGCGACGAGGGCGGCTCAGCGGACTTCGAAGGTCCAGATGAGCGTCCCGCCGGTGGGACCGGAGAGCCCACGGCAGGCCTGCCAATCGCCCTGCACGAAGGCCTCGTAGGTGCCCGGCTCGAGGGGCTCGGGGAGCTCGAGGCGGTAGGCGATGTTCTGGAATTCCTCGGGCCGGGAGGTAGTGTCGACGCCCGCGAAGACCTCGGCGACGAAGCCCGGCGAGAGGTCGCCGATGCTCTGCACCACGGTGGAGGGCTCGGCGGCGTCGGCCCGGATCCCCGCCGGCTGGACCAGGACGGTTCCCACGCCGGCGCGCGCGCAGCGGTTCCAGAGGACGAAGAGGGTCGGCTGGCGCGTGTCCGCGACGATGCCCTCGGGCGCGACGAAGAGGACCTCGAACTCGGTGGGCAGCGGGGCCCCGAGGTCCACGACGGGCGGTCCGCCGAAGTCGATGGGCCCGATCCCGACGCCGGTATCGGTGGGCACGGAGGCATCCTCGCGGACCTCCCCCGGCGCCGAGCCGGTCACGACGGATTGGTGGCACGCCCCCGCGAAGCCGAGGAGGAGCAAGCAAAGCAGACGCATCCCTATACGGTAACTCCTGCCCGCCTCGAGCCGAAGCCGCGTCGGGAACGCGGCGCGCTCAGGGCCCGCCGAAGGTGAAGCGCGAGCCCGGGTCGCGCTCGGGGTCGTAGGCCCGCCCGTCGCACGTCTCCCAGTCGGCCTCGACCGTCCCGACGTAATCCGTGTCCGCCAAGAGGAGCACGGGAGGCGTGAGACTGAACGCGAGGCGTCGGTAGCACTCGGGGCGGGCCATGAAGGCCTCGCGCCCGATGAACGTGTCGATGAACTCGTCCCCGAGGTCGGCCGCGCCGCGCATGCGCGTGTCGGGCGAGCCCGCCCGAAGCTCGATGCCGCCAGGCCCGAGGCGCACCGTGCCGCGGTCGGCGCGCATGCACTGGTTGAACACGAGGAAGATTTCGCTCGCCCTTACCGGTTCCGACACGGTGGCGAGGATCACCCGGGGCTCGCCCGGGCAGCTCGGGCCCGCGTCCACGGGCGGTACGCCCTCGTCGGGGGCTCCCGCATCGGGCAAACCCGCGTCGACTCCCGCATCGAGGGGGCGGCTCCCGGCGTCGGCGCTCGGCGCGCGCGCTTCCCCGGTGACCACGGACTGGTGGCAGCCCAGCGTGAATGCAAAAAGGACGACGAGACGCATCGGTATGCCACCCTGCCCCATCCGCGGCCGCCCACGCCAGCCGGGGTCGGTTCTTTGACGCCGCGGCGCCCTGCGCTCCCATTTCCCCGTGGAAAGCACGCGGCGAGCGGCTGGCATGGCCGCTGCTCCAGCGGAGCCCATGGCCCGCCCCCGGCGCGACGGCCGAGCGCTCCGCGGCTCGGACTACCTTTGGTTTCAGCCGCCGCTCCCCGGCAGCGCGGACGACTCGCTGCTCCTGGTGTTCTCGAACATCCAGGTCCCCGCGGGCCGCTTCGCGGGGCGGCGCGCGCTCGCCCAGCACCCGGGCGCGGTCCTCTACCTGAACTGCCCGGACAACGCCTGGTTCCTCCAGGGCATCCCGGGCCTCGGGCACGACCTCGCGTCCACCGCGGAGGCCCTTCGCCAGCTGGTCGCGGAGCTCGCGCCGAGCCGCCTCGTCGCCTTCGGGGACAGCATGGGCGGCTCCGGCGCGCTCGTCTTCGGCGACGCCCTCGGCGCCGACGTGGTGGTCGCGCTGAGCCCCGAGCTCGAGCTCACGCAGGCCGGCAGCTACTTTTTGAAGCACGCCCCGGACGGGGCCCTCGCCGCCGATTGGCCGGCCTGGCCCGGCAGCCGGCGCGCCGAGCGCGTGATCGCGGTCTTCGGCGATTGCGACGCGGGCGAGATGCGCCAGGCCCTCGCCCTCAGCGAGCGCCGGCCCGACGCCGAGCTCTCCTTCGTCCCGGGGCTCTTTCACCACGTGCTCCCGGTGCTCGATCGCTGGGTTGGCCTCGGGCCCTGGCTTCAGGCGGTGCTCGAGGGGGAGGCGCCGCCTCGCTGCATGGCGCGGGACCTCGGGGCCGACGCCGAGGCCATCCACGCCGCCCACGCCGCCTGGCACGCGCCCCTCTGCGCCGCGGAGGCCGGCGCCCTGATCCCCGCCGTGTCCGCAGCCTTCCTCGCGGAGACGGCGTCGCCGCTCCGGCGCGCGCACCTCGGCGACACGCTCGGGCGCCTGCTCGAGCTCGGGGGCCTCGAGGAAGCCGCGACGGCGTGGCTCGAGAAGCTCTCCCTCGAACATCCGGGGTACCTGCCGATCTACAACCGGCTCCTCGGGCGCCTCCCGGCGAGCCATCGCGAGCCCGCGCGGGTCCGCGCCGAAGCCGCCGTCGAGGCCCTCGACCCGGCGCTCCCCGGCCAGGCCGTCTGGCGCGATGAGGCCGTCCGGACCCTGCGGCGCATCTCTGCCACCCGCGCCGCCGAGCGCATGCCGCCACGGGCGAGCCTCCGGGCCATCGACCGCGCCCTCACGATCCACCCCGGGAACTTCCACCTCCTCTACGACCGGGGCGTGCTGCTCGAGCGCATGGGCGACCTCGCCGGCGCCGAGGCGTCCTACGAGGCGTCCGCCGTCGCCAAGCCGGGCACCGCGGCCGAGCGCTCACTCCAACGCCTCCGGGCGCAGCGTCAGGCGCAGCGGAACCCGTCCATGAACCCGCCGGCGCCTCCTTCGCGGCCGGCGCCCAGCGCGCAGCCCTCGCGTCCCGGCCGCCTCGCTGGCAGCCTGACGCCCCGTCCGCTGGTCGCCCGCCCGGCGGCCACGCCCACGAAGCCGTCACGAAGCTGATCCTCCGGAACCCGGAGCGGACTCCGGTCTGTCGTGCGAGCGAGCGACGGCCCTGCGCACCGACGCGCGCTCAGCCGAAGCGGGCGCGGAGCGCGTCCCAGCCCGGAAGCGAGCGCACGGCGCGGAGGTCGTCGTCACCGTCGAGGAGCCCCACGTCCGCGAAGCCCGCGACGCGCGCCCGCTCGAGCCAGCCGAGCGCCTCCTCCGCGCGGCCCAGGCGCGCGAGCACGCAGGCCACGTTGAAGGCCGAGAGCGGCTGGCGCGTGCGCTGGAAGAGCACCTCGCCGAGCCCGAGCGCCGCCCCGTGCGCGTCCGCGTGGTACGCGCGGGCCTGGAGGGCGTGGAGCCCCTCGGGCCGCAGCGCGCCGGGCACGCGCTCGACGAAGGCCGCCGACGCGTCGAAGGCGCCGGCCTGCTCGACCGCGTCGAGGTAGCGCGGCTCGACGAAGGTGCTCGGCCCCGCCTCGAGCGCGCGCTCGAAGAAGGTCCGCGCCTCCTCCGGGCGGCCGAGGGCGAGCTGCACGGCGCCCTCGAGCGCGGGGTCCGGGTCGCGCTCCCCGCTCAGCCGGTCGAGGGCGTCCCGCGCGGGCGCCGACTGCCCCGTGAGGTACTGCCCCCAGGCCATCAGGTGGTAGGCCTCGTCGCGCTCCACGGGGTTCTCGGCGCCGCGGAGGAGCACGTTCGCCGCGCGCAGCACCGTCGGCGCGTCTTCCCGGCCGAGGGCCTCCTTCGCGAGCTGGAGCAGCTCCTCGCGGCTCCGTACGGCCACGACGCCGCGAAGCCGGAGCTCCCGCTCGGCCCGGAGCGCCTGCACGTTGAACCAGGCGAGGAAGCCGCCGAGGAACACCAGGAAGAGCTCCTGGGCGACCAGCGCGAGCAGCGAGAGGATGCCCGCGAGCACGAGCGAGACGGCGTGCGCCCAGCGCTGCCCGGCCTTGTCGTCGAAGAAGCGGAAGAAGCTGGCCATCATCATCCCGCCGTCGAGCGGGAGGATCGGCACGAGGTTGTAGACGGCCCAGAAGAGGTTGACCGTGACCAGGAGCGAGAGCCCGAAGACCGCGGGGATCGTGGTCTTCGCCGCCACCGCGGCCTCGCGCACGTTCTCCGGCCCGAGGGCGAAGGCCGCGTCGAGCCAGACGTCCCCTGCCACGGCGCAGGCCGCGTAGATCGCCCCGCCCACGATCAGGCTCACGGCGGGCCCGGCGAAGGCGATGAGCAGCCCCTCGCCGGCCTTCATCGAGCGCCGCTGCGCGGCCCAGCGGGTGAGCCCCATGAAGGCCAGGAGCTCGATGCGCGGCTGGAAGCCGAAGGCCCGTCCGACGAGCGCGTGGCCGAGCTCGTGGAGCAGTACGCCCTGGACGATCACGGCCGTGGCGATGAGCAGCGTCCCCGCCCCGAGCTCCGGGCCGCCGAGCAACATCCAGAGCAGGACGATGGTGAAGCCGAAGGAGAGGTGGAGGCGCGTGGGAACACCGAAGAGTCGTAGCTCGAGCGCCATGCACTTCACCCCCTAGTGCGGACGTCGCCGCGATCCAAGGAGACGCCTCGCGGCGCCCTCAGCCCGCGAGGGACGCGAGGTGGTGATCGACGAGGATCACGCGGTCCTGCCCCCAGAACATCTCGTCGCCCACGAAGAAGGTCGGCGCGCCGAAGACGCCCCGGGCCTTGGCCTCTTCGGTCGCGTCGATGACGGCCTTCTTCACCTCGGGCTCCTTCACCCGATCGACGAGGCCCGGGTCGACGCCCGCGTCCTCGCAGCAGGTGCGGAGCGCGTCCGCTTTCGGGAGCGCGTCCTCGACCCAGACGAGGCGATAGATGCGGTCCACGAGGTCCGGGACCTTCTCCGCGGGCGCGAGCGTCGTCAGCCGGAGGGCGTCCACGGTCATGATCGGGAAGCCCCGCGGCCAGTGGAAATCGGCGCCGTAGAGCGCGGCGTAACGCTGCAGATCGAGGCGCGCGTGGTCCCGCTTCGCGTCCGGCATGACGGCCATGGGGACGTCCGGCGTGCCGATGGCCCGGAAGAGCCCGCCCAAGAAGAAGGGCTTGTAGACCAGCGGGACGCCGTGGCGCTCCGCGAGCCCGCGCGCCTGCGTCGAGCCGAGGTAGGCGAAGGGGGAGGAGTAGTCGAAGAAGAACTCGAGGGTGGCCATCGCGCGGCGACGCTAGCAGGTTGCCGTCCCGCGCGGGGACGGCTCAGCGCCGCGCTTCCTCGGCGATGCGCTTCTTCGTGGCGGCCCAGCCACAGATGCGGCAGGTCGCCAGATCGTGGCCGCGCGCCGGGCAGTG
>JBCDGX010000312.1:0-6914 GCA_038750805.1 Myxococcota bacterium | reverse complement strand
TCGCCGGCGCGCGCGGCGAGTCGCCGCGGACCCAGGCCGGGCGCATCGAAGCGGCGCTCCTCTGGTTCCTCTATGCGTCGGTCAACAAGGAGTCCTTCACCTGCACCAGCAAGGCCAAGGACTGCGACTCGAGCTACGCCTACTACACGGGTGGGGAGCCCGCGCGGGGCGGTGTCGGGCTCGCCCGCTACGTCGCGGCGGCCGACGCGCTAGCCCACGAGCGCGCCTGGGACGGCCTGCTCGCGCTGCGCTGCTGGCGCGACCTCGACGATGGCGAGGTCGCCGAGGACCTCGAGCTCCGCGAGCGCGCCCGGAGCCAGCTCGACCGCGCCGTGAGCGACGGCCTCGCCGCGGTGCTCCGCGCGCGCCTCGTCGGCATGTGCGGCGAGCGCGGGGGCGCGCTCGAGGAGAGCTGGGCCTTCGTGCGCACGCTGGCGCCGGCGCTGGACGCCACGATGCAGCTCGCCGACGAGGCCCTGGCCCGCGCCTTCCGGGAGGAGCTCGCGCGCGCGCGTCCCCAGGACCTGGATCTCTCCGTGGCCGTGGGCGCCCTCGACGCGGTCTACGAGTGTCCCTGAGGCGCGTGGACCTCGTCATGGCCGCGAAGGAGGCGCGCCTCCCCGACGGCGCCGTCGTGCGCCGCGCGCTCCCGCAGATCCGGCGGCGCCTCGTCGGGCCCTTCTGCTTCCTGGACCACATGGGGCCTGGCGCGTACTCACCCGAACGTCCGGTCGCGGTCCCTCCCCATGCGCACGTGGGGCTCGCGACGGTGACCTGGCTTTTCGAGGGCGAGCTCGAGCACCGGGACAGCCTCGGCACGCGGCAGCGCATCGTGCCCGGCGAGGTGAACTGGATGAGCGCCGGGCGGGGCATCGTGCACGAGGAGCGCTCCCTTCCCGGGGCGGCCGGAACGCTGCACGGCATCCAGAGCTGGGTCGCCCAGCCGGACCGCACGCGGGAGGGGCCGCCGGCTTTCGCGCACCATGACGGGCTGCCCCGCTGGGAAGCCGAGGGCGTCGGCCTCGTGCTCGTGGCCGGCACGCTCGAAGGCCGCGCGAGCCCCGTCGCGCTCGAGCACCCGACGCTGCACGCGGAGCTCTGCTTCGAGGCGGCGAGCCGGATCGGGCTCGCCGTGGACCCCGCCTTCGAGCTCGCGCTCTACGTGGCGGAGGGCGAGGTGGAGATGCAGGGCGCGAGCGTGCCGGCGGGGACGCTCGCGATCAGCGATCCGGGCGCGGGGCCCCTCGAGCTCGCGAGCGCCATCGGCGGGCGCGCCGTGCTCGTCGGGGGCGCGCCCCTCGGCGAGCCCGTCGTGATGTTCGACAACTACGTCGGACGCGATCCGCGCGCGCTCCGCGAGGCGCACGAGGCGTTCCTCCGCGGCGAGCTCGGGCGCATCGACTGAGTCAGCCGGCCGCGATCTTCTGGAGCGCGAGCCCTACGCCCGCGAGGGACTCGCCGGCGATCAGCCCGGAGGCGACGACGATGAGGAAGGTCGCCGCCCAGCTCTTCGCGAAGCGCTGGATGATGGCGGCCGCGATGCTGCCGAGGCTGATCGCGATGCCGTAGTAGGCCGGGATGACGAAGGCGAGGCCGACGCCCGAGGGGCTCGGGACCCAGGCCCGCCCCTTCTCCGGCAGGACCTTCTCCAGCACGGCGAGCACGATGCCGACGAGGCCGCCCCAGACGATTCCCCAGCGGGCGCTGGTCTGGAGCGCGTCGATGCCGATCATGAAGAGTTCGGCGACGCTCTTCCATGCGGCCACGGCGGGCGCCGACCACTCCTCGGTCAGCAGCATGTTCTTCGGGTCCGGGACGAGGATGAGGTAGCCGGCGGCGCCGAAGAGCGCACCGGCGAGCACGCCGAAACCCTGGGCGATGGCCTGGCGCCGCGGCGAGGCGCCGATGAGGTAGCCGGCCTTCAGGTCGTGGAGCAGGTCGCCGCACTGGCTGGCTGCTCCGCCCGTGACGTTGGCGGTCATCAGGTTCGTGGCCGCGGATCCCGGCGAGATCACGCCGAAGAGGAGCTGGGTGACCTTCCCCATGGGGCCGACGGGCGTGATGTTGGTCTCGCCGCTCACGCGGCCGGCCACGATGGCGAGCGCGTAGGTGAGGAGCACGCCGAGCGCCGCGAGCCAGAGCGGGATGCCGAAGAGCAGGACCTGCAGCACCACCGCCAGCACCAGCGCGAAGAGGAGCGCCTGCATGTACTGGTTGCGGGGCACCTCGTCGCGCTCGCGCTCGGTGCTCGTGTCGTCGTCGGCGGGAGGCGCCGCCTTCCCGCGAAGCGCGCGGAGGATGCTCTTGCCGCTGAAGGAGAAGGACGTGAGCGACGACGTGACCATCATCGCGACGCCGGGCCAGAGCATCCACTTGTTCACCGTGCCGAACCAGCCGCCCTCGGGGGCGCCGGGGTCGGCCCAGCCCGCGTCGAGGGCCATGGGCGCGAAGATGCCCCAGGCGATCACGCTCCCGAGGAGGATCGACAGGCCCGCGCGAAGCCCGATGAGCGCGCCCACGGCGGGGAGCATCATGGACGGGTCGAGGGCGAAGCCGAGGTTCTTGGCCGAGAAGCTCGCGACCCCCGAGGCGCTCCCGTTCTTCGCGGCAACCGAGAAGGGGAGCGGGAGCTTCCCGATCTTCGCGACGTCCACGGTGATCTTCGCGATGGCCGCGATCACGCCCGCGGCGAGGAGCGCCCGGACCTTCTTCAGGGCCTCCGTGCCCTCCGCGTACATGCTCTTGAGCGTCTCCGCCGAGACGATGCCGCCGGGGAAGGGGAGGGCGTCGACGACGATGAGCTGCCGGCGAAGGCCGACGCCGACCACGACGCCGACCAGGGCGACGCTGAGGCACCAGGCCGCGAGCGCCGGGTAGGAGAGCTCGGTGCCGTCGATCATCGTCAGCGCGGGGATCGGCGCGACGAGGCCGGCGCTGCTGATCGACGCGGCGCTGCTCGCCGCGGTCTGGTTGATGTTGTTCTCGAAGATCCCGAAGGGCTTCTTGCTCACCGTCGACCAGAGGCCGAAGCCGAGGAGCGCTGCCGTGACGCTCATGTTGAAGCCCCAGCCGATCTTCAGCCCCGCGTAGATGTTGCAGAGGCTGAGGACGCCGCCGAGGATCATGCCGGTGCCGAGCGCGCGAACGGTGAGCTCGGTCGAGGGGGAGGCCAACTTCGCCATCGGGCGGACGCTACAGCATCTGTCCGCGTTCAGGGGGATGAGATGGGCATTCCTGTGACGTGCCGCTCGATGCCCCCGGCGCCGGTCTCAGAGACCGCCCTTGCCGGTCATGCGGCCGAGGATGCGCTGGAACTGGCGAACGCTCAGGTCCACGTGCTCGACCACGCGACCGTAGAGCTGCGCCGTCGAGACGTTCTTCCCGCGCCGCTCCTCCTGGAGCACGGAGAGCTGCCAGAGGATCACGCGCTCGACGCGCGTCAGCCCGTCGCGCACGTCGGGCACCCAGTCCGGATGGGCGCCGACGGCCTGGGGCCCGCCCTCGAGGGCGTGGAGCACGGGAGCGCCACCCTTCGTCGGCTCGTCGTCCGGGTCCATCGCTCGGAGCTTCGAAGCGCTCGGGGCCCGCCGTCAATCGCCGCCGCGGATGGTCGCTCGGGCGCTTTTCCTGCGACCCTCGCCGAAGACCCGCGTCCTCCCAATGAGCGCGCCGAAGACGCGCGCCGAGGAGAACGAGATGAGCACCCCCCCGACCCGAAGCACCGCCGTCGACTTCGCCGGCCCCTCGCGGCTCCACGTCGCGCTCCCCGTCCGCGACCTCGAGCTCTCGCGGAAGTTCTACGAGACGCTGCTCGGCGTGCCGCCGACGAAGGTCCGGGACGGCTACGTGAAGTTCGAGGCGGCGGCGCCGAGCGTGAATCTGACGCTCAACGCCACGGCCGAAGCCGTCGCGCACCACCCGACGTCGCACTTCGGCGTGCAGGTGAAGTCGACGGAGGCCGTCCTGGCGCTCCACGGGCAGCTCCGCGCCGCGGGCTTCGCCACGGCGAGCGAGGAGGGCGTGACCTGCTGCTTCGCGGTTCAGGACAAGGTCTGGGCCATCGACCCCGAGGGACATCGCTGGGAGGTCTTCGTCGTGCTCGAGGCGGACGCCGAGGTGCACTCGGCGCCCCCGAAGGAGCTCGGCGACGAGGAGCGCTTGCTTCCGAAGGGCGAGCCGGTGCCATGCTGCGCGCCGTGAGCACGGAGGTACCCGGCGACGACGCGTGGGCCGCGCTGGTCCGCGGGCTCCGGGGGTTCCTCCGGGCCCGTGGCGTCCCCGAGGCGGACGCGGACGACGTGCTTCAGACGGCGCTCGTGCGCATCGTCGAGGGGCTCGGGCGCCTACGCGACCCGAACGCCCTCGACGCCTTCGCCTTCCGCACGCTCCGGAACGCCCTGGCGGACCACTACCGGCGTGGCCCGAAGGACCTGCCCGGGCCCCTCGAAGCGCCGGAGCCGGCGGCGGAGGTGCGTGAGCCGGAGGACGAGCGCCTCGTGCAGCGCGTCCTGGCCGCCTGGCTGCGCCAGCAGATCAACGAGCTCCCGGAGCCGACGCGCACGACGCTCCGGCGGACCGAGCTCGAAGGCTGGACGCATCGGCGGGTCGCCGAGGCCGAGGGGGTGAGCGTCTCGGCCATCAAGAGCCGTGTGAGCCGCGGCCGCGCGGAGCTCCATCGACGCCTCCGGCGCTGCTGCGAGGTGGAGCTCGACGCGCGGAACCGAGTGGTCGCGCTCGCACCCCGCGATTGCGATTGCTGAGCGCTGTCGGGATCCGACGAGTGCTGGCCACGGCGCCAATCCCCGGCCCCACGCAAATGTGTCCAGCGCGCCTTCGCACCCCCACCCCGCGGCGCCGGGTCGACCGCTGGACGACCGTGGTCCGCCCGTATTAGAGGCCGAGCCCGGAGATGAGCACTTCGACTTCCCGCTCGCTGCTGTCCACGAGGACTCGCGCGAGGATGGCCCCGGTCCGCACCGGGCAGAACTCGACGTTGAAGGACACGAACTCTCCCTCCGAGAGGGACTCGCGACGCGACGTATCGATGGAGAACGGGGGGCTCGGCACGAAGTCGCCCTCACGCTCGGCAAGCCGCCAGCCCTCGACGGCCACGGTGCCCTCGACCAGATTCGTACAGTCGAAGCGCTCAATGTCACAGGAGCCCACGGTGGCCTCGAGGCGCCCATTGCCCGAGCACACGAAGGCGAAGTCGGTCGAGAGACCGCTCAGCTGAACCGTGAGAGGGGGGCCGGCGGCGAGGGTGAACTCGCCAGCCCAATTGTCGAGTCCGAGCGGGGTAGAGAACTCTACTTCGATGGTGAGGGAGTCGCCGGCAGGCACCAAGACACGGCCGTTCACGTCGAAGTTCATGGGCGATGAACGCACGCAATACGGCGCCACCGGATCGTCCACGCACCGGCTTACGAAGCTGACTGCCGTGTACGTCACCTGGCGCATGATCGTGCTTATGTTGCTCAGCTCGATCGACCTTACCTTGCTCTCCCCGAGGAGAGTCCCACCGAAGTCGATCTCCGACGTATCGAGGCGAATGGCCTGAACGCCAGTCCCGCTTAGGTCGACCGGGCGATCTGGTAGCCCTTCCGCCCAGATGACGAAAGAGCCCGCGTAGCTCTCGATCCGAATCGGCCTGAAATCGATGGTGATCGAAGCGCCCGCGCCCCCAGGCTCGAGCGTGAAGACGTCATCGAACCAACCGATCTCGAAGTCGGGGTCGAGCCCGCTCGCGGGAACCACCTCGAGGAAATCGACGGGTTCGTCGCCGAGGTTTCGGAGCGACACCCGCATGGTGGAGGTCTCCCCGATGGGAACCGCGCCGAACTCGACGAGGCTCGTCGCGACCTCCAGGGGCCCGTCCGCCATGCCTTGATCGGTCTCCGTGGAGCCGTCGGCCGCGGGCGGCATGTCCGAGGCCCCCGCATCGTCCGGGCCGGAATCCGTGGTTCCGGAGTCCCCGCAAGCGACGCCAAGACGAGGGCACAAGCGATCCGAATGGCGCGAGATTCGAGGGAGTTCATGAGGCCTTCTCGCCAATTGAAACGGGCTTATACGCGGTGATCGACGGAACCGATTCGCGGCGTTGTGATGAGAATCTCACGTTGTATTCGGTTGATTAAGTCATGGTTTTCGGGGGAGTTGCCACGCTCTTCGGCAGCTCGTACCGCGATGTGTGCGACCGCGACGCTACCTCGTTGTAGTCTGTATTACGGAATCGGGGGGACAGCTTGACTGTGCCCTTACGATCTGCACACGCCACTCTCCTGCGAACCCGCGCCCACGCGCGCGGCGCTCCGGCGGACCGAGCTCGAAGGCTGCACGTATCGGCGAGTCGCCGAGGTCGAAAGGGTGAGCGTCACCGCCATCAAGGGCCGCAGCCGGCGATACCTTTACACTCAGGAAGAGGGACAGTTCTGACCGAGGTTGGCGAGCTCGGTTTCCCTCCCTGAAGGCGCTTTGGGAAGTCCAGTGCGCCCGCCGCTCGGGGCTCCGCGCTCCCCATCAGCGAAATGCGCCGCTGGGTTCGGGTCCACCACTTCCTGCGCGGACGAGTAGCGCCAAGCCAGCGTCGAGCTCCGCGAGCCCGGGTCCGCCATCGAAGGCGATCTCGAGAACACCCTTCTCTGCGAGAATTTCGGCGCTGCCGAGCGTTGGCAAGAAGCGACCGAGGGCGCGGAGCACGTTCACCGGCCAGGCGTCGTCGGGGACCCCCTTCTCGACGGCGGCAGCGAATGGTGGCCATCCGTGGTCGACCTCCGCCCGCATTCGCCAGACACGGCGCGCATGGTCCAGATGCGCGACCGTGTCCTCTCGGCGGAGGGTGGCGTGGGGCACCTCCCGAGGCCTTGTCGGCCAGAACACCTCGCCTCCGGGGAGGGCTTCGGCGGCCTCGAGGGGCC
>JBCDGX010000311.1:0-6917 GCA_038750805.1 Myxococcota bacterium | reverse complement strand
TGCTCGATCGGGGCGGCCTGGTGATCACGCCCGCGTTCGCCTTTCGGTTGCGCATCTGAGCAGCTCGCTCGCGGGCCGAGACAAGCCGCCGACGCTATGCTGAGGAGGCGCGATGACCGGTGACGAGCTGACGGTTTCCATCCTTCGGGAGATCCGCGACGAGATCGAGGACGCGGAGATCGGGGTCATTAAGGGGCGTCTCGACGTCGTCGAGCAGCGCCTCGCCGAGCGCTGAGCGCGCTCAGATGATGATCACGCTGCAGTCCACGAGCGCGTCCGACGCGCCCGTGTTGTTGCCGTCGTTGCACTCCTCGATCTCGCCGAGGGCGTCGACCACGACGAAGGCGCGCGCGCTGACGCTCGGGAAGCTCGTGTCGACGCGGACCTCCACCGAGCCCCCGGCCGGGATCGTCTCCGCCAGCCGTTCGTCGTGGAAGGCGGTGCCGCCCGCCGCCGGGTCCCCCGCGTAGAAGCGAAGCAGGACGCCCGAGGCCGGCACGGTCCCGTCGTTGAAGACCGTGACCGTGAAGGTCTTGCCGGGGCAGGGCCCGGTGACGTCGCCGAGGGTGGCGCGAAGGTCCGCGAGCCCGAGCGCCGCGGCCACCGGAGCGCTTCGCCGGTTGTTGTCCTCGAAGCACTCGCGCTCGATCTCGTCCGGGTCGACGATGACCTCGATGCGGTCGGGCAGATCCGCGCGCCCGTTGTTCGCCGGGTCGTAGCGGAGGCTGAGGAAGCGCTCCCCGCGCGCCTCGAGCACCGTCCCCAGCGTCACCCGGAGCTCCGCCCCCATGCCGTCACGGAGGGGCTCGTTCAGCACGGGGTCGCTCCAGGTGCCCACGAGCGCCACGGGCACGTCCCCGCCCACGCGAAGGTCACCGGCGTTCACGATGCGCGCGACCACGTCGAGGGCCCCCGTGAGCTCGCCGCAGGCCGAGTCGGCGCTCGAGAACTGCACCGCCGCGACCTGGAGGTCCGGCGCGATGCCGAAGGGGCTCCGGGGCTGGCTCCGGAAGGTGTTGTAGCTCCGCCCTTCGCCGAGGTCCTCCCAGCCGCCCCGGGGCCGGAGCGGCAGCCCGCCGGACTCGTAGACGTTCGTCACCCCGTAGGCGTGCTGGTTGTAGATGCGCCGCGCGCTGACCCAGAGGTCGCTCGGCTCGCCCCAGACCTCGAGGCCGTTGTTGAAGGGGAAGCTGTCGTCGCCGTCCACGGGGAGGAGCCCGCGTCCGCGGCTCGCGCAGAAGTTCGACTCGTTCGACACCGCGAAGACGATCTCCGCGTTGCCGTCGCTGTCGACGTCGGCGACGACCGGGTTCTCCGTGCGCGTCCGGCTCTCGCTCGGCTCGCGGAAGATCACTGTCCCGTCGAGGCCCCGGTAGAGCCGGAAGTAGCACTCGTCGTTGTAGATGACCTCGGCGGCGCCGTCGCCGTTGAAGTCGAACACGCTCGAGCCGGTCACCCGGCTCGAGTCGTCCTGGGTCGTGCGTTGCCAGGCGTTGTGGAGGCAGACGCAGCGGCCCTCGGTGCTGCACGCGAACTGGCTCGTGTCGCCGCAATCGGCCGCCGATGCGCAGGCGGCTCCGCTCGCCATGCGTGCCGGGTTCCCCTGCAGCGGGTCCGCCATCGGGTCGAGGTCCACGAGCTCGTCGAAGACGTTCGGCCAGGCCGGACAGAGCGCCGTCGGCACCTGAAGGTCGTACGCGAGATAGGCCGTCTCGAAGGCCGTGCCGATCTCCGGGAACCCGTCGCCGTCGAAATCGTCGACGTTCGGCGCGCCGCCGCGGTCCCCGAAGTCCTCGTCGAGGAGGAGCTCGCCGCTCGCCCCGCGGAAGACCTGGAGCTGCCCGTCGTTCACCACCACGACCTCGGGCACGCCGTCGAGGGGGTTGTCGGGCCCGGGACGCGCCGCGCTCGCGCCCCACACGTCGGCAATGGCGCAGAAGCCGTTCTCCGTGACGCGTTCCGGGTTCTCGTCGTCGGCGTTCCATTCGACCGGGAGCTCGCCCGCGCACCAGGCCGCCTGGTCGCCGGTCTCGGCCCCGTCGCACTCGTCCTGGCGCGCGTAGCCCGCGGGGTTGCCCGGGAAGCGATAGAGCGTCGTCCCCGCGATCACGTCCTGGAGCCCGTCGCCCGTCAGGTCCGCCACGCAGCTGATGGGCCCCTGGCTGTTGCGCCCCGTGGAGAGAGCGGGCGTGCCGAGCCAACGATCCCCGAAGCTCCAGGTTCCGTCGCTCGGATCCTTCAGCACCTGGAGTACGCGCCGGCCGCTCACGATCTCCGCGTTGCCGCGGCCGTCCACGTTCACCAGCACGAGCGCCTGGTTGTCGCCGGCGAGCTGACCCCCGGCGCTCTCGGCGAGGGGCCGGCCGGCGTTGTCGAAGATGCGGATGGCGTTGCCTTCGCCGGCCACGACGATCTCCGGCACGCCGTCGCCGTCGAGGTCGCCGGCGGCGAGCGTGCTGGTCGGGTCGAGGTCTCCGGCCGTGCAGCTGCAGGACACCCCGGCGGGGTCGTCGCCCTCCAGCCAATGCGTGTCGTTGCAGGTGGCGAAGTAGTCCCGGCCGCGGTCCGGGCCGCCGCCGTGCACCGCCCGGAGGATGCCGTGCTGCTGGTAGCGCGCGGCTCCGGAGATGCCGTCGCAGAAGGTCATGAAGAGGATCTCGGGGATGTCCCGCTCGTCGATACGCCCGTCGTCGTTGTCGTCGTCGAGGTTGATGACGATGGGCGTCACCACGACCTGGCTCGACGCCGGGAAGGGGCTCCCCGCGGCGTCGCGATCGTCGTCCTCGCCGCCCCAGGGGAAGCCGGGCTCGAGGCTCGGGAGCACCGTCGTGATGTCCGCCGGCGGGAGAAGGCACGTCGGCGGGAGCCCCGTGCCGACGCAGCGGTCGACGATGCACTCGGTGTTCGCCGGGCAGTCCCAATCGTCGCGGCAGCCGCAGAAGACCTCGCCGGCGCTCTCGCGGCAACTCCCGTCGAAGCCGTCCCCGGACCGGCAGACGAGGCGCACCTCGGTGGCCGAGCCGTTGGGCGGGCACTCCTCGACGTTCCCCTCGGGGGTGCACGCCCGGGTGCCCGGGACGCAGGTGTCTTCTTCGCAGAGCCCGGCGGGGCCGCAGAAGCGATCCTCGGGACAGGCGACGTCGTCGGCGCAGGTGTTGTCGAGGCAGACCACGCCCGTACCGACGGGAGCCGGCTCGCAGCGCTCGCTCGCGCTGCACTCGGCGCAGGTGCGGTCGACGCACTCGTCCTCGACGCACACCTGCCCGGCCGTGCAGGTCACCGTGGCGCAGGGTACGGGCGGCAGGTCCGGCCCGATGTCCAGGGGACCGAAGTCCCGCGGGTCGACGCCGAGGTCGAAGCCGCCGTCCGGCGACACGAACATGTCGATGCCGCCACCGCCGAAGGCGATGGGGTCGATCTCGCAGGCCCCGAGGGACCAGGAGGCGAGGGCGAGCGCCGCGAGGCGCCGGACGTGCAGGGCTTTCGTGGGACGCATCGTTTCCGTGGTCGCGCCAGCTCGCGCGCAAGCACGAAAACGGCCCGGCGCAGCTTTCCTGTTGCGCCGAGCCTCGCGTACGACCTCGCCGCCGTCCGTTTCGCCCCCGACGGCCTCGGGCTCAGTCCTCGTGGCCGCGCGTGCTCATCTGGATCTTCTCGCCGAGGAAACCGGCGAGGAGCGTGAGCATCACGCCGATGATGCCCATGGTGACGAGCGCGAGGAGCGAGAGCTTGTGCACGTCGCTGATCGAGTCGACGTACCAGAGCGTCGGGATCGTCGCGATCAGCGCGCCGACGGCGGGCTCGAAGAAGGTCTTGCCCGGCGAGAGCCAGCCAACGATCGCGCCGCCCACGAACCAGACGGCGGCGCTGATGAGAAGGCCCGGCAGACCCTGGGGATCGTAGGCGTCGATCACCATCGGGAGCGCCACGAGCGCGATCGCCTGAAGCGTCAGGTAGATCGCGAACGCGATGAAGACCCACTTCCACTCGAAGGTGTCCTGCTGGTACTTGCGCGCCTCTTTTTCCTCGGCCGTCAGCTCGCGCTGACCGAGGACTTCGAGCTTCGCGCCGCAGGACGTGCACCGGGATGCCGTGGGCTCGTTCTTGGCCCCGCAAATCGTGCAAATGATGACGTCGTCGGCTCCTGCCATGCGTCTCCGTGCTCCCTCCGAGGTCGGTGATGCCCGACCCGGATTGCATCATCGCTAGTCGTGCCGGCCACATCAACTGCTGCGGGGCCGCGCAGGCCTGTCATCGGCGCCCCGGCCGGACCCCTGAACCCGGGTGCCGGCTTCGGCTCCCCGGGCGGTGCTAGGGTCCGCGCCGTGGCGGTGGAGCATCAGCTCGATGGGCTCGTCGGGCCCACGCACAACTACGCGGGATTGGCGGTCGGAAACCTCGCTGCGGCGGCGCATTCGGGAGCCATTTCGAACCCCCGGGAGGCGGCGCGGCAGGGGCTCCGAAAGATGGCCTTCGTGCGGGAGCTGGGCGTTCCGCAGGCCGTCCTGCCGCCGCAGGCGCGTCCCCGCCTCGACGCGCTGAGGGCCCTCGGCTTCGCCGGCGACGACCGAGAGGTGCTCGCGGCGGCGGCGCGGACGGCGCCGGGGCTCCTGACGGCGGTCTGGAGCGCCTCCCCCATGTGGGCCGCCAACGCGGCGACGGTGTCCCCGGCCGCGGACACCACGGGCGGGCGGCTCCACCTGACGCCGGCGAACCTCGTGGCGAACTTCCACCGGAGCCTCGAGCCGGAGGCGACGGGCCGCGCCCTCGCCCGCGCGCTCCCCGAGGCCGTGCTCCATCCGCCGCTTCCGGCCACGCCGGCGATGGGCGACGAGGGGGCCGCGAACCACACGCGCTTTCATCCGGCGGGGCGTCCGGCGGCGCCCGGCGTCGAGCTCTTCGTCTACGGTCGGCGCGCCTACGGCGAGGGGCCGGCGCCGGCCCGCTTTCCCGCGCGCCAGACCCGCGAGGCCTGCGAGGCCCTGGCGCGTCGCCACGGCGTGCGCGACGCGGTCTTCCTGCCGCAGGCGCCCGCGGCCATCGACGCCGGGGTCTTCCACAACGACGTCATCGCGGTGGGCAACGCGAACGTGCTCCTGCACCACGAGGACGCCTTCGCCGCCGACCTCGACGAGCTCGAAGCGGCCTGCGCCGCGCGGGATGTCGAGCTCCGGCGCTGGGTCGTCCGGCGCGACGAGCTGAGCGTCGAGGACGCCGTCGGGAGCTACCTCTTCAACGGGCAGCTCCTCAGCACGCCGCGGGGGCAGGAGCTCGTGCTCCCCGAGGAAGCGTCCCGGGGGCCGACGCGGGCGGTCGTCGACCGGCTCCTGGCCGAGACCGAGCTGGCGCACGCGCACTTCCTCGACGTCCGCGAGTCCATGCACAACGGAGGCGGGCCCGCCTGCCTCCGGCTCCGCGTGCTCACCGAGGGCGTTCGCCCGAGCCTCGTGCTCGACGCCCGCCTCGAGGCGCGCCTGGACGAGTGGATCGGGCGCCGCTACCGCGACCGGCTCGAGCCCGCGGACCTGGCCGATCCCGCGTTCGTCGTCGAGGTCCGCGAGGCCCTCGACGAGCTCACGCGGCTCCTCGACCTGGGCGGCGATTTCTACCCCTTCCAGCGCCCCTGAGCGCGACGTCCGGGGCCCACCGATCGCTCCCGCGGCCCCAGGGTTCCCGGGCCGGGGCGCGCACGCCTTGCGGCCAGCGCCGCGGCGAGTACGAAGCCAGGGACAAGCGAGGACCAGCGTGGCCCGATTCATCGACGAGCTGAAGCGAACCCATTCCTGCGGCGAGCTGCGGGAGGCGCACATCGGCGAGGAGGTCGTCCTCTTCGGCTGGGTGCAGAGCTACCGCGATCACGGCGGCTGCATCTTCATCGACCTCCGCGATCGCGAGGGCCTCACGCAGGTGGTCTTCGATCCGAAGGAGGACTTCCCCGTCGCCGACCGCGCGCGGAGCGAGTGGTGCCTCGGCATCCGCGGCACCGTGCGCGCGCGGGGGGCGAAGGACGACGGCACGAGCCTCGCCAACCCGCGTCTGGCCACGGGACACATCGAGGTGCTCGGCGCCGAGATCCACGTCTTCAACGAGGCGAAGACCCCGCCCTTCCAGATCCAGGACGACGTCGACACGGGCGAGGAGAAGCGCCTCGAGCACCGCTACCTCGACCTGCGCCGGCCGGTGCTCCAGCGGAACCTCCGCATGCGGAGCCAGCTGAACCACGAGACGCGGAGCTACTTCTACGACAACGGCTTCCTCGAGGTCGAGACGCCCTTCCTCGTGAAGTACACGCCCGGCGGCGCGCGGAACTTCCTGGTGCCTTCGCGCCTCTACCCGGCGAGCTTCTACGCGCTCGCGGAGAGCCCGCAGCTCTACAAGCAGCTGCTCATGGTCGCGGGCTACGACCGCTACTTCCAGCTCGTCCGCTGCTTCCGCGACGAGGATCTGCGCATCGATCGGCAGCCCGAGTTCACGCAGATCGACGTCGAGATGTCCTTCATCAACCAGGAGGACCTCTTCGAGATGCTCGAGGGGCTCGTCTTCCGGCTCTGGAAGACCGTGCTCGGCGTCGACCTCACGGAGCGCTACCCCTCGGGCGCCTTCCCGCGGCTCCCCTTCGAAGAGTCCATGCGGCGCTTCGGCAACGACAAGCCGGACATGCGCTTCGGCCTCGAGCACGTGGACCTGACGGAGCTCGTGGTGGAGCACGGCGGAGGTGGCGTGCCGCTGCTCGAGCCCCTCGCGAAGAAGTTCCAGGACGGCACCTACCGCATGGAGCTGCCCGACGAGATCGTGAAGGCGATGGTCGTCCCGGCGGAGCACGGGCTCAGCCGGAAGCAGACCGACGAGCTCGAGAAGTACGCCAAGCAGATGGGCTCGAAGGGTCTGGCGCGGGCCAAGGTCGCGGCAGACGGCGG
>JBCDGX010000310.1:0-6919 GCA_038750805.1 Myxococcota bacterium | reverse complement strand
GTCGCGGTCGAGGGGCTTGAGCAGGAAGGCCCGGACCCCGAGCGCGGCGAGCACCTGCCAGTCCGCGGCCGTGCCCGTGCCCGTGACCACGAGGAGCGGCGGCGGGTCCGCGAGCTCCGCGCGCACCCGCGCGGCGAGCTCCACGGCGTTGCCGTCGGGAAGGTCGAGGTCGAGCAGCACGGCGTCGTAGCGCTCGCTCCCGAGGGCCTCGAGGGCGCCGCCCACGGTCGCCCGCAGCGCGAGCGTCGCTTCCGGGTAGAGGGCGTTCAGATACGCCGAGAGGAGCTTTCGGAAGTCCTCGTCGTCGTCCACGATGAGGAGCCGCCGGGGCGAGCGACGCCGAAGCGCTTCCGCCGCGTTCAGGAGCTCCTCGCGGTACTCGTGCACGCTCGCCTGCCGGTCGTTCGGAGACTTCGCGAGCGCGCGCAGGATCGGTTCGTCGAGGGCCGTGGGCAGGTCGCCGCGCACGCTCGAGGGCGGGAGGGGCGTGGCCTCGACGTGCAGGCGTAGCATGCGGATCGGCTCGTCCTCCACGAAGGGCAGGCGCCCCGTCAGCAGCTCGTAGGTCATCACCGCGAGCGAGTAGAGGTCCGCGCGATCCGCCAGCGCGGGATCGAGACGCCCGCGCACGCGCTCCGGCGGGCAATACGCCGGCGTGCCCGCGACGCGCATCTCCTCGCCGCCGAAGCTCCCGGACGCCCGCGCCAGCCCGAAGTCCGTCACGCCGATGCGGAAGGCCGGCCCGATGAGCACGTTCGAGGGCTTCACGTCGCCGTGGATGAGCCCCGCGTCGTGAACGGCCCCGAGCCCGCGCGCGGTCTGGTCCACGATGGCGATGGCCTCGTCGACGGCGAGGCCCCCGGGGCTCTCGGCGAGGCGCCGCTCGACCGTCGAGCCCGGCACGTGCTCCATGACGAGGTAGGGCGCGCCCTCGTGGTCCCCGAGCGCGAAGATGCGCACCACGTTCGGGTGGTCGACCTTGGCCATGGTCCGCGCCTCGGCACGGAGGCGCTCACGCTCCCGCGCGTCCACGGAGCGGAGGACCTTCAGCGCCACGTCCCGCTGGAGGATCTCGTCCCGCGCGAGGAGCACCGTGCCCATGGCCCCGCTGCCGAGCTCGGCGCGCACCACGTAATCGCCCACGCGCTGACCGATGGCCGGGACCGCCACGCGGCGCCGCGTGAGCGCGAGCTCGGACGCCGAGGGCCGCGGCCCTCCAGACGCGAGGCGCGCGAGCGCTGCCGCCATGGCGTCCGCGGATTGGAAGCGCGCCTCTACGTCCCGGGCGAGCGCCCGAAGGAGCGTCGCCTCGAGGCGCGGCGGCACCGAGGCGTCGATCTCGCTCGGGGCGGTCACCTCGCCGCGGGCGAGCTTGCCCATGGCGCGGACGAGGTCCGTGCCGGCCTCGACCTCGATGGGCGGGCGCCCGAGCAGGAGGTCGTAGGCGAGCGCGCCGACGGCGTAGATATCGCTCCGCGGGTCGACGGCGTCGCTCACGAGCACCTCCGGCGCCGTGTGCACCGGCAGGAGCCGCCGCTGATCGCCCGTCCCCGTCGTCGACGATTGGCTCCCGCGCCGCCGGGCCGCACCGAGCGCGAGGATCTTCGGCGTGAGGCCGTCCTCGGTCTCGACGAGGAGCACGGCCTCCGGGTGGATCTCGCGGAGGACGAAGCCATTCTCGTGGGCGGCCTGCACGGCGCCGAGGAGCCGGATGGCCACGCGCAGCACGACGGGCAAGGGCTGGGGCTGACGAAGCTCGAGGAGCTCGGCGAGGGGCTCGCCCTCGAGGCGCTCGAGCACGACGTAGGGTGGGTCGTCGTCGAGGCGCACCTCGAACACCGTCGGCATCGCCGCGTGCTGGAGCGCGCCGAGGATCCGCGCCTCGCGCTCGAAGCTCCGCCGGAGCCGCGGCGAGGGCGTCGCCCGAAGCACGCGCACGCACACGTCGCGCCCGAGGCGCGTGTCCCGCGCCAGGTGCGTGGCCCCGGTCGCGTCCTCGCCGATGCGCGCCGCGAGGACGTAGCGATCTCCGAGGGTTTCCTGGGCGGTGGTCCGGGTGCTCACGGCCTTCCCCAGCCTACCAGGGCCGCCCGCCCGGGGTGCGTTGCGACGGGTTCATGGAAGGCGACGCAGCTCGATGCGGCGGTTCCGGCGGCGCCCGGCGTCGTTGCGGTTGCTCGCGCGCGGGCGGGACGAGCCGTAGCCGCGCACCTCGAAGCGCGCCGCGTCCAGCCCGTGCTCGACGAACCAGCGCAGCACCGTCGCGGCGCGGCGCTGCGAGAGCCGGAGGTTCTCCCGCCGCCCCCCGCGGTCGTCCGTATGCCCGGCGATCTCGAAGCGCGTGCGCGGGTAGCGCCGGAGCAGGTCGAGGGCACGGAAGAGCGCCTCCTCCGCCGTCGGCGCCAGCCGCGCGGAGCCGCTCCGGAAGGTCACGCCCTCAAGGGCGATGGGCTCCGTCGCCGGCAGGCAGCCGTTCGGGTCGACCTCGCTCCCCTCGGGCGTCTCCGGGCAGGTGTCGAGATCGTTCGCCACGCCGTCGCCGTCGAGGTCGTCGTCCGCGGCGTTCTGCGCGTCCTGGCCGCTCCGGCGCACCTCCGAGAGGTCGCCCATGCCGCCCTCGTCGGTGTCGCTCCGGCGCGGATCCGTCTCGTCCGGGTCGAGGCGCCCGTCGTGATCGCGGTCCTCGTCGCCGTCGTCCAGGCCGTCGTTGTCCGTATCCGCGTGCGCGGGGTCCGTGCCCCCGGCGAGCTCGATGCCGTCGTCGATGCCGTCCCGGTCCGTGTCGCGCCGGTCCGGGTCGAGGCCGAGGGCGAGCTCGTCCTCGTCGGGCACGCCGTCCCGGTCACGGTCGGCGGCGGGCTTCGGGCCGAGCGCCTGGAAGCTCACGCTCAGGCCGCCGACGAGCACACCGTCCGGCCCGTCGCTCTCGCCGCCGCCCATGAGCGAGAAGCGGAGGAAGGGGCCGAGGTTCCAGGGCCGGGGCAGCGAGAAGTCGTAGCCGATGCTCAGGTCCGCCCCGAACTGCGTGCCGTCGTAGCGATGGAAGCCGATGCGCGCGCTCGTCCAGAGCCGCGAGCGCCAGTTCCCCCCCTCGTCGTCGAGGAAGCCGCTTCGATCGTTCAGGAAGCGAACCATCAGGCCCAGGGTGAACGCCGTGAAGCGCGTCCCCGTCCGCTGCTCCGTGGGGAGCGAGCGGCCGAAGGCGCCCACGTTCACCCCGACGTCGAGGTGGAGGTTCGGCACGAGGCGGAAGGTCGCCGCGATGCCACCCACGGCGCCGGCGGCGGTCGCCGCCTCCGGCGCCGGACGTGTCGGGCCGACCAGCGCGCCGCCGGCGGCAGCCTCCACGCGCAGATCGATGCGGCCTTCCTCCGCGGCCGCGGGCGCGGTCACGCCGAGGAGTGCGACCGCGAGCCCGACCATCCTGAGCGGACCTCCCATCACGATCGGGACGCTACCCGATGGGCTGGGTGGACCGTCCATGACGCCGCGCCGTGCCTCAGTTCTTGCCGAAGGCCTCGACCACGTCCTGGTCGAGGTGCACGTCCATCTGCGGGAAGGGAATGCCGATGCCCTTCTCGTCGAGGGCGTACTTCGTGGCGCGAATCGTGGCCTGCCAGACGTCCCAATAGTCCTCGGTCTTGCACCACACGCGGACCTGCCAGTCGACGGAAGACCCGCCGAGGCCCTTCAGGAAGATCTGCGGCGCCGGGTCCGCGATCACGCCGGGGATGTTCGGCGCCATGGCCTCGAGGGCGGCGCGGGTCGCGTCGACGTCGGCGCCGTAATCGGCCCCCACGTCGATGTCGACGCGCTTGGTGTCGTAGGCGCTGATGTTGGTGATCGTGTCCCCGAAGATCTTCGAGTTCGGGATGATCTTCTTGCGGCTATCGAGGGTCCGGATCTCCGTCGTGAAGAGCTCGATCTCCTGGACGAAGCCCGTCTCTCCGCCGGCCTCGACGAAGTCCCCGACCTTGAAGGGCCGGAAGATGAGGAGCATCGCGCCGGCGGCGAAGCTCGAGAGCGTGCCCTCGAAGGCGAGGCCGATGGCGAGACCCGCGGCACCGATGACGGCGGCGAAGGTCGAGGTCTCGATCCCGAAGACGCCGAGCACGCCGAGCACGACGGCGATGAGGACGAGGTAGCGGACCAGGTTCGCGACGAACTTGCCGAGCGTCTGGTCGATGTTCCGCTTCTCGACGAACTTCTTGAGGCGCCGGCCGATCCAGCCGGCGATCATCCAGCCGACGAAGAGCGCGACCAGCGCGCCGACGATCTTCGCCGCCCAGGGGGCGACCTGCTCGTTGAGCGCGCTGAGGATCTTGTCCGTGCTGATCGCCGGGAGGTCGTCGACGCTCGGGATCCCGTCGCCCCCGGGCTGGGCCTTGGCGGTAGCGCTCACGAAGAGCGCCGCGAGGGAGGCGAGGTGGCTACGCTTGAAAAAGGTCATCAGAGCACCGAGTAAATGAGGCTGACGAGGGTCTGCGTGTCGGTCGAGAGGGCGCCCGGGACGGGCTCCGTGTCGTGGAGCAGGCGGAAGGCCAGCTCGAGCTTCAGGTCGTCGAAGAGCGTCGTCCGGAGCGCCGCGTCGAAGTTCAGACGGACGTCGTAGTCTTCGCCCTGGTCCGGGCCCTCGAGAGCAGGGAGCACCTCGAGGCCGATCACGAGCTGCGCGTTCTCGCCGAGCTTGCCGTCGTAGCCCGCGTAGAAGCGGGCGGCGTGCACGATCACCGTGTCGTCGAGCGTGAGGAAGCAATCGCCGGGGGGCGCATCGCCGGCGCAGGCGTCGGGATCCATGGCGTCGGGGTTGTCGACGAGGAGCGGGTCCGGGTGGAGGTTGTCCCAGGTGAGGTCGTAGCCGGCCTCGACCCAGAGGCGCTGGGTCTGCTCGTCCTCGTCGTCCTTCGCGACGTAGAGGTTCCGCAGGTAACCGATCTGGTTCTGAAGGCGCGTGTCGAGACCGGCGAAGGTGTCCCAGCGGTGCACGATCGACGCGAAGATCGCGTCGCGCTCGGTCAGGAAGACGTCGTAGCGAAGCCGCGCCACCGAGTTCCGGACCGTGTCCTCGAAGTCCGTGTCGTCGTTGATGTCGACGTCGGCGCGGCCGTAGGTGAAGGCCTCGTCGAGCGAGAGCGCGTGGCGCCCGCGCACCAGCCGGAAGCTCGCGCCGAGGGTCAGCGTCCAGGCCTGCGTGTTGCCCGTGCTGCCGACGAAGCCGCCGTTCACGGCAAACGTCGTCACGTTTTCGTCCGGCGCGTCCGTGGTCGCGCGGTCCGTGAGCTGGGCCGGGTCGGCGGGTTGCGCGAGCGCAACGTTGGTTGACCCAAGGGTCGCGAAGAGCGCGGTAAACAGCACCGCGAACGTGCACCTGAGCATCTGGTGTCTCCTTCTCGGTGCGCAAACGCACCGATGGGGCGCCTTTTACCCCAATTCGGGCTGGGGGACGCAAGCCCCCCTGCCTTGATTCACGTGCGGCGTTGCCGCGGCTTCACCCTAGATGGCGGCGCGGGGCCGTCTCAGTCGACGAGGAGCTGCTCGAGGAGGTCGAAATTCACCGCCTCGTCCGCGTCGATCTTCCCGTCCGCGACGATCATCGCGCGGGCCGTGTCGAGGAAGAGCTGACGGTGCTCGGCGGGGATCTCCGCCGGGTCGAGCTCGTCCGCCGTCGGCGGCACCTGCAGCCAGGCCTCCACCTGCGCGACCTCCTCGTCGTCGAGGTCGAGCTGCTTGATCAGCTTGCCGACGAACTGGCGTTCCTCGCTCTGCACTTCGAGGTCGGCCCACGCGAAGGAGCAGATGAAGCGCATCAGGCGGAGGCGGTCCTCACGGTCGAGTGCCTGCATGGTGATGGACGCTACATGAAAACGGGGCGGAACGGGCGCGTCATCGCCCCTCGTTCCCCCCGGCGCTCGTGCCCGGCTCCGAGGGCGGTGCGGCGGTCCCGGGGGCCGGCGTGGCCGGGCCGCCCGTGAGCGTGCCGAAGCCGCGCGTGGCGCAGCCGGAGATCTGCCCCTTGTCGAAGGTCAGGTAGGCGTAGACCCCGAGCAAGACGACCACCGTGAGCCGGAGACCGAGGCGAAAGAGGAAGGTCTTGTCGCGGCGCTGGAGGGCCCGGACCAGCTCGTCGTCGTTCGGCGCGTCGGCCATCGCCCGAGCGTGGAGCGCTCGGCGGGCCCCGGCAACGCGCATGTCCTGCGGATTTCCTTGCCCCCGCGAAGGTCGAGGCTATGTGACCGCCGACATTGGGGTATGGTCCCGCGGCGACATCGCCTTCTGGGGACGAGACGAGCGGCCGGGGCCGCGACCGGAGAGACGGATGACGACCAAGGTGACCATGCCGCAGCTCGGCGAGAGCGTCGTCGAGGGGACCATCGGCAACTGGCTGGTCGAGGAGGGCCAGCGGGTCGAGAAGGACCAGCCGCTGGTCGAGATCCTCACGGACAAGGCGGACAACGAGCTCCCGGCGCCGGTGGCTGGCGTCGTGACCTCCATCGCGGCGCGCACCGACGACATCGTCGCGGTCGGCGGCGAGATCTGCACCATCGACGAGGCCGCCGAGGCCAGCGCCCCGGCGCCCGCGGCCGCCGCTCCCGCGCCCAGCGCGGGCACGGGCGAGGTGGCGACGGTGACCATGCCGGCGCTCGGCGAGAGCGTCGTCGAGGGCACGGTCGGAAGCTGGCTCGTGAAGGCCGGCGACGCCGTCAGCGTCGACCAGCCGCTGGTCGAGATCCTCACGGACAAGGCGGACAACGAGCTCCCCTCGCCGCATGCGGGCGTGGTCACGAGGCTCCTCGCCCAGACCGACGACGTGGTCGCCGTCGGGGGGCCGCTCTGCGAGATCGCCGTCGGGGCGCCCGCCGGCGCGGCGGCTCCGGCTCCGGCGGCGGTCGCCGCGCCGAGCGCGGCTGCGGGCAGCGAG
>JBCDGX010000309.1:0-6932 GCA_038750805.1 Myxococcota bacterium | reverse complement strand
CTGCTCTGAAGTAGACACCAATGTCGAGGCTCGGGTGTCCCTGCTCATCACCCTCCTGAGTCTCCATGTTCAGCAGCGCCGCGGAGCGAAGTTGATTCGCCCGTTCTTGTGCTGAGGCCTCTGCACGGGCCTGCGTGAGCTCGACCCCATCGAGTCCGGGGCCCGCTTGCTCGCTTGTCGGAGTCCCCCCCCCGCCGCAACCGACTACGCCCAGCGCCCAGGCCGTCACCGCGACGCACGCCGCGCTGAGCCTCGGGTGCGTCAAGCGACTCTCAATATCACTAGTCATTCCAGACGTGCCCCTTTCTCGCTCGCCTCGCAGCCAGCTCACAGCATGACCTGCGGGCGCAAGCGCCAAGATATGTCCACGGAGGACCGGCGGCCCAGCAAATATTGCAACGAGGTGCTAGATTTCAGAACATTGCACCGTGCCCGTGAGCAAGTACGAGGATGCAGCGACTCTGGTGGATCAGGTCGAGGGCGAGCCGGAGCCGGGAGCTTCGCGACTCCCGCTACCCGAGCGCTACGAGGATAGAGGCGTTATCGGCCGTGGCGGCCATGGCGAAGTACGCCGCGCGTGGGACCGAATGATGCAGCGGGACGTTGCGGTCAAGGTTCTTGGCTGGCAATCACTTAGCGGCGACACGAGCGGCACAAAGCGCTTTTCTCACGAGGCCTCGATCACGGCTCGGCTTGCTCACCCAGGCGTGGTCCCTGTTCATGAGAGGGGAACGCTCTCAGATGGGCGCCCTTTCTTCGTGATGAAGGAAGTGAAAGGCCGCACGCTGGGGCAGGTCATTTCTGCCGTTCACCAGGCATCCTCCGGGCGATGGGGCGAGCTTGGTGGATGGACTCTGAGGCGGATGATAGGCGCTCTAGCCCGGGTCGCCGAGACTGTGGGGTTCGCCCATGGTCAGGGCATCGTTCACCGCGACCTGAAGCCTCCCAACATCATGGTCGGCAGTTTCGGCGAAGTCTTCGTCATGGATTGGGGGATAGCTCGAGTCATTGATGGTGATGAATGGGATCCACTAACGGAGGACGAGGCTACCGAGGTAGGGCCGTCCCCTGGCGGGACTCTTCGCACTTCTACGGGCGATGTCGTCGGGACAGTGGCGTATATGTCTCCGGAACAGGCGCAAGCGAAACCTTCGCTCATCGATGCGCGTCCAGATGTCTATGCGCTGGGTCTCATTCTTGGTGAGATGCTGACTGGAATCGCGGTCAATGGTGGAAGGCCACATCATCAACTCTTTGGGGACATTCTTCGTGGTGTGACTCCGGAGTTGAGGATCGGAAGCGGCGGTCCACCAATTCCCGAGGAACTCGGTTCCGTCTTCTCTCGTGCAGTACGTCTGAACCCGAGTGAGAGGTTTGTGGACGGCACTCACTTCGGTCTAGCGCTTCGGAGGTGGTTGGATGGAGATGCGAGGAGAGCGAAGGCGTCCGAGCTCGTAGATTCGACGTCATCTCTCCGGGCGACCCTCGACTCCCTGCGGAGTCAGGAGGCGTCCCTACGAGCCGAGGCCCGTGCCACACTTGCCGAGCTACCCCCGGCAGCGCCAGAGGCGCTGAAGCTTCCAGGGTGGCGTGCCGAGGACGCCGCGGATGCCCTTCAGGCAAGGCTTGAGAGACTCGAGGGGACGCTGTTTGACGCACTGCGCGGTGCGCTACAGCACGAACCTGAGCACCCGGAGGCTCATCACAAGTTAGCGGAGCTCTATCGCGAGCGTGTCGTGGAGGCCGAGATGAGACGTGACGATCGTCAGGCGGCGAGGGCGCTGGTGGGGCTGCGTCGCCACGATCGTGGACGGTTTCGGAGCTTCATTGAGGGCAACGGAACCGTAAGCCTCGAGACTGTGCCTAGGGGAGCCGTAGCCTCGATATCCCGAGTCGTCGAGGTCGATCGGCGTGACGTTCTGCAGCCCTTTATGCAGCTTGGGCCCACCCCCAGTGAGGCGGAGCTGCCGGCGGGGTCATACGTGATGGAGGTGCGGATGGAGGGCTATCATCCAGTGACCTACCCGGTGCGCATAGATAGAGACGGTCACTGGGACTCTGCGCCGTCTCCGTTCGGCGATCGAGGTCCTCTCGTCTTGCCGTTGCTTGGCGACCTCGCCATCGATGACGTTTTCGTCGCAGGGGGCTGGAGCCCTCTGGGTGGCGACGATGAGGCTCCTGAAGGGCTCCCCGGTGTCACGCCGTGGATACCGTCCTTCGTCATGAAGCGCTTTGCCTGCACCAACGAGGAGTACATCGAGTTTCTGGATGAGCTGGTCGCGGCAGGCCAGGGCGCCGAGGCAGCGGAGCGACTGCCCCGGAGAGTCATCGCTGGGCGAGACGAACCACTGTTCGAGCTCGTAGGTTCGCGGCATCGGATCTGCGCCGGGCCTGCGCTGGGCGAGAGCTCACTGAGGTCCCCGGTTACCTCCGTTTCGCTCGAGGACGCATGGGCGTATGCGTCATGGCGCAGCGCGAGGGACGGTGTGCGCTGGCGGCTGCCCATGGAGGCAGAGTGGGAGAAGGCGGCGCGGGGCGTAGATCGGCGGCCCTACGTGTGGGGCCGGAGGTTCGAGCTCACGTGGGCGAATGTCGCAGGGTCGCGGCCTCATCCATCCGTTGAGGCCGTCGACGTGACCCGCCGAGACATCAGCCCCTACGGCGTGGTTGGGCTCAGCGGCAATCTCCGGGAGTGGTGCGCAGACCCCTACCGGGACAGCGGCTCCGTCGGCGATGGGCAAAGCCTCGAGCCCATGTTCGGCTGGGCCGGTGACAACGCCGGACTCTATTGCGTCCGGGGATCCACGTTCTTCACTCGCTCCGCGCCTGCACGGGTATGCGCGCGATTCGCGGCGACCCCTGGGGAGCGGATCGTCAACGTCGGCTTCCGCTTGGTACGCTCCTACCCCCCCTGAACACCCGCCCACCCCTCGCGGCTGGACGCCTCACGCATCCCATGCTTCGTTCCGGCCCGAACGAGGTACCTGATGTCTCCTCCCGCCTCCGCCGTTGCGGCACGGCCGGGTGACGCCTCGCCGGAGTCGCCGGCGACGAGTGGCGTTCGCCTTCCCGAGCTCGCCGATACCAGCGCTACGCTGGCCGACCCGACGCCGACCGAGGCCGTGGCCCTCCAGGCCGCCGACGGGACCAAGACGAAGGTCGCCATCAAGGGGGGCGGGCGCCTGCTCTTCGTCGACCTGCTCCGGCTCCTCGCCTCGTTCCAGATGCTCCACGGGCACACGCTCGATGCGCTCATCGCCCAGGAGCTCCGGCAGGGGCCCATCTACCAGGCCTGGACCTGGCAGCGCGGCCTCGTCTCCGTCGGCTTCCTCTTCGCCGCCGGCATCGCCTTCACCCTCTCCACGCTCGCGAACATGGAGAAGTGGAAGGCCAACACGCGGCGCGTCCGCAAGCGCTGGCGCCGCATCGGCTGGCTCATCCTCCTCGGCTACTCGATGCACTTCCCCGCCGAGGCCTGGTCGGGCGACCCCGCCCGCGCCGAAGCCTCCCTCAACGCCTTCATGATGGCCGACGTCCTCCAGTGCATCGGCGTCTCCATCGCCATCATCACCGGCCTGGTCTTCGTCCTGAAAAGCGAGCGCCAGGTGGCCCTCGCCGCCGCCGCCCTCAGCGTGATGTTCATCGGCCTCGCGCCCCTCGCCGACGCCGTCAGCTACGACGGCTGGTGGCGGCCCTTCGCGAACTACCTCACCCACAAGGGCGGCTCGCTCTTCCCGCTCTTCCCCTGGTCCGGCTACGTGATGGCCGGCGTGGCGCTCACCTTCGTCGTCGCCCCCGATGGCGCCCGCACGAACCCGCGCGTCCCGATCCCCCGCCTCGCCGCGCTCAGCGCCACGCTCTTCGCCGCGCACTTCCTCGTCGCCGCGAGCCCGATCCAGTACACGACCGAGGCCACCACCCGGCACTCCATCCCGAGCTTCGTCCTCCTCAAGCTCGCGAGCGTCGTGCTCGTCGTCGTGGTGCTTTCGGTCCTCGCCCTCCGGATCCGCAAGCTCCCGCGCTGGCTCCAGACCCTCGCTGGCGAGAGCCTGATGCTCTACTGGTTCCACCTCATGGTCATCTACGGCGCCGGCGTCGGCCTCGCCGCGACCGTCGGCCGGACCCTCCCCCTCGACCAGGCCCTCCTCGCGGCCGGCTGCATGGTCGTCGTCAGTGCGCTGGTCGCCCTCGGCTGGAACCGCTTCAAGAAGTGGCGCGACCGGCAGATCCAGGCCTTCCGCGAGCGCCGCGCGCCCGCCGCGGCCTGACTTCCCCCGGGGCCCGAGCGGTCGTAGCGTCGCCTCCGTGACGCATGAAGCGCCGCCCCCGGGCCCCCTCGCCGGCCTCCGCATCCTCGATCTCTCGCGGATCCTCGCCGGGCCGACCTGCACGCAGCTCCTCGGCGACCTCGGCGCCGACGTGCTCAAGGTCGAGCGCCCGGGCGAAGGCGACGACACGCGCAAATGGGGTCCGCCCTACGTGCAGGACGCCGCCGGCGCGGACACGAGCGAGAGCGCCTACTACCTCTGCGCCAACCGCAACAAGCGCTCCCTCGCCATCGACTTCCGCACCCCCGACGGCGCCGCGCTCGTCCGCCGCCTCGCCGCCGAGAGCGACGTGCTCATCGAGAACCTGAAGGTCGGCTCCCTCGCCAAGCACGGCCTCGGCTACGCGGACCTCGCCCCCACGCATCCGCGCCTCGTCTACTGCTCGATCACCGGCTTCGGCCAGACCGGGCCCCGCAAGGACCAGCCCGGCTACGACTTCCTCGTCCAGGCCATGGGCGGGATCATGAGCCTCAGCGGCGAGCCCGAAGGCCAGCCCATGAAGACCGGCGTCGGCATCGCCGACGTGATGTGCGGCATGTACGCCACCGTCGGCATCCTCGCCGCGCTCCGGCATCGCGACAGGGCGGGCGAGGGCCAGCACCTCGACGTCGCCCTCTTCGACGCCCAGGTCTCCTGGCTCATCAATGGCGCGCTCAACTACCTCACGAGCGGCGCGCTCCCCATCCGCCGCGGCAACGGGCACCCGAACATCGTCCCCTACCAGGTCTTCGGGTCCGCCGACGGGCACGTGGTGATCGCCGCGGGCAACGACGCGCAGTTCGGACGCCTCTGCGAGGTCGCGGGCGTCGCCGGCCTCGCCGCGGATCCGCGCTTCGCTACCAACGCCGCGCGCGTTCGGAACCGCGACGCGCTCCTCCCCCTCCTCGAAGAGCGCACGCGCACGAAGACCACCGACGCGTGGATCGCGGCCCTCGAGGCCGCGAAGGTCCCCTGCGGTCCGGTGAACACGCTCGACCGCGTCTTCGCGGACCCGCAGACCCAGCATCGCGGCATGCGCATCACCATGCCCCATCCCCTCGCCGGCTCCGGCGAGGTCGCGCTCCTCGGCAATCCGCTGAACCTCTCGGCCACGCCCGTGAGCTATCGTCGCCCGCCGCCCGTTCGCGCGGCGCACACGCGCGAGGTCCTCGAAGAGGTCCTCGGCATGGGCGCGCCGGAGCTCGAGGCGCTCGCCGCCGCGGGCGCCATCGAGGCGCTCTGAAGCCTCCCGCGCCGCCTTCCCTTCGACGAAACCGCACGCCGCATGACCACCCGCACCGTCGCCGACGCCCTCGCCGCGCGCCTCTACGCCGCCGGCGTCCGCACCGCCTTCGGGGTCCCCGGCGGCGAGGTCCTCACCCTCGTCGACGCCCTCGAGCGCGCAGGCATCCGCTTCGTCCTCGTGCGCCACGAGACCGCCGGTGGCTTCATGGCCGAGGGCGTGTGGCACACGACGGGCGCGGCCGGGGTGCTCGTCGCCACCGTCGGTCCCGGCGTCGCCAACACGGTGAACGTCGTCGCCAACGCCCAGCAGGACCGCGTGCCCCTCGTCGTCCTCACGGGCTGCGTCGATCGCGCCCTCACCGCCGGCTACACGCACCAGATCTTCGACCACCGCGCCGTGCTCGCGCCGATCACCAAGCTCAGCCTCGAGGTCGACGCCCAGGCCGCGCCCACGCAGATCGACAAGGCCCTCCGCGTCGCCCAGGAGGGCCGGCCCGGACCCGTCCATCTCGACCTCCCCGTCGAGGTGGCGCTCGCTCCCTGCCCGAAGCCCGATCGCCTCACGCCGCTCACGGCGCCGGCCTCGCCGGTGGGCTCCGAGGTCTTCGCCGACGCGCGCGCCAAGCTCGAAGCGGCCACGCGCCCGCTCGTCCTGGTCGGCCTCGAGCTCGCCCACGCCGCCGGCGCCGCCGTCGTGCGCCGCGCCGCCGATCGCCTCGGGGGCGCGCCCTTCCTCACGACCTACAAGGCCAAGGGCGCTCTCCCCGAGGACGACCCCATGGCCCTCGGCGCCGCCGGCCTCTCGCCGAAGGCCGACGCGCTCCTGCAGCCCCTGGTCCGGCGCGCCGACGTCGTCGTGCTCGCGGGCTACGACCCCATCGAGATGCGCCGGAGCTGGTGCGATCCCTTCGGCGAGGACGCGACGGTCATCGAGCTCGCGCGCACCCCCAACGACCACGACGTGCACCAGGCGACGCACGCCTTCGCCTGCGACCCGGTCACGGGCCTCGACGCCCTCACCGAGGGGCTCGCGTTCGAACGATCGGTGTGGCCCACGGGCGAGCCGGCGCGCGTGCGGGCCGCGCTGCTCGAGGCCTTTCGTCCTCCGGCGATCGAGACCGAGGGCGTGCTCAGCCCCGGCCGCGCCATCGACGCCATCGCCCGCGCCACGCCGGACCACGCCGTGGTCACCGTGGACACGGGCGCGCACCGCATTCTCCTGTGCGAGCAGTGGCGCTTTTCATCGGCGGGCCGGCTCTACCAAAGCAACGGATCGTGCACGATGGCGTGCGCGGTGCCGCTGGCCTTGGGCGCGAAGCTGGCCGAACCGAACACCCCAGTGCTCGCCGTGGTCGGCGACGGCGGGTTGGAACTGGCCCT
>JBCDGX010000308.1:0-6938 GCA_038750805.1 Myxococcota bacterium | reverse complement strand
CGCCACTCGGCGAGCCAGGCCTCCGTGCGCCGGTCCCAGGGGGAGACCGTCGCGCAGATGCGCGGCCCGATGCTCTCGTCCTGCTCGAGGTCTTCCTCGTCGGGGAAGACCGGGACCATCGCCGCGTTCGGGCAGCTCAGCTCCGGCGGCATGCCCGCGGCGACGTCCTGGAGCGCGACGAGGCGGATGCCGTCCGTCGCCACGCCCTCGCCGCTCTCGCTCACCGAGCCCGCGCTCGACCCGAACGTGATCGCCGGCGTGGCCGTGAGCTGGATGTCCGTCGGGAGGAAGCTGCCGACGCGCGGCCGGTGACGCTCGACGTAGGCGAAGGCGTCCTCGTCGCGGACCGCGTCGTTCTCGTCCTGGGCGCAGGAGAGCGCGCCGTCGACGAAGGTGCCGCCCCGGCAGGTCGCGTCGAGGTCGTGCACGTCGATGACCTGGATCTCGCCCGTGGCGAGGGCCGCGACGAGGAACACGCCCCGCAGGTTCGGCGGGGCCGGGTCGTCGGCGGTCCCCCGGCGGCGCTCGTCGAGAACGAGCGCGTTCGATCCCGAGGCGGCCTCGAAGGCGGCGATCTCCTCGGCGCTCGCGTCCGGGCCCGGCGCCGAGAGCGTCTCCGGCGTGCCGCACCAGAGGAGATCGAAGGCCGGGTCGCTGGCCTCGAGGGCCGTGACGATGGCGCCGGTGCGCGAGCGATCGATGAAGACGCCCTCGTCGAAGACGGTGCCCACGGCGTTGGCGAAGTCGTCCGTGCCCGTCGTGACGAGCGCGTCGTTGACGACCACGGTGATCGCGTCGGCGGCCGAGCGAAGCGTGAGGCGATTCGCCGGCACGTCCTCCCGGGTGCTCACGGGGAGCACGGCGCCGAAGGTCGGCGAGCCGGGGTTCGTCGCGTCGACGACCATCACGCTCCCGTCGGTCGCGTCGATGGCGTAGAGGAAGCGCTCCATGGGGACCATCGAGTCGGCTGGATAGAGGCGCTCCTCGTCCTCCGCCGGCGTCGGTAGATCGAGGGCGCGCTCCGGGATGGTCGCGGGGACGAGCGGAGAGATCGCGAGCGCGCGCACCGGCGTGCCCGTGCGGATCGGCGGGAGCTCCGTCGGGACGCCGTCGTCGTCGAAGCTCAGCCGGTGCACGAGGGGGAGCGCGGCGTCGGCCACCCAGAGCTGGCGGCTCGCCTCGCCCGCGTCGTTCGCGCCGAGCTCGACGACGAGGAGCTGCGTGGGCGCCGAGGTCTCGCCGAGCGGCACCACCTCCGTCTCGGCGACGGCCCGCGCCACGTCCGGATCGCGCACGAGCGCGCGGGCGTCCTGCCCGTCCCGGCACGCGCGCCGGTAGGCGCCCACGCTCACGATGGGGTTCCCCTCCGCATCGACGATGGCCAGGGGCGCGACGTCGGCCGGCGTTGCGAGCCCCAGCGTGAGGGGCGCGTCGCTCGGCGTGCCGCTCGGATCGAGCGTGTAGATGGCAAGCTCCCCGCGCTCGGGCACGGCGGCGACGAGCACGCCGGTGACGGCGTCGTCGGGACCGCTCGGGTCGAGCTCGAACACCTCGAGGTCCACGGGGCCGCCCTCGAGGGTCCGCTCCCCGGGGCCCGCGCCCGGCGTGGACACCGAACGGTTGAAGCTCCGCGTCGGCAGGTAGGAGACGCTCCGGGCGCCGAAGCTCGCGACGTAGGTCGTGGCGAGGTCCGCGTCGCCCGCGGCCCCCTCGGTGAGGCGGAGCGCGATGCCCGTGGGTCCCTCGCCGACGCGGCGGAAGGTGAATCCCGGGACGCGGCGGTCGAGGTCGAGGACCTCGTTGCGCCGGAGGTTCACGGTGCCGATCTCCCCGCGCGCGGTCTGCGCCACGAGCAGGTTCACGGCGAAGCTCTCGTCCTCGACGCCGCGGAGGCCGCGGCAGTTCTCAAAGGGGACGATGCGCTGGATCTGCGCGTCCGGATCCGTCCGCTCGGGCTCCTCGCCGGCGACGCAGACGAAGGCGATGGCGCCGGGCCGCTCGAAGGTCGGCGGCACCACGATGACCGGGTCCGAGCGGCACCCGAGGAGGGTCCCGAGGGCCGCGAGGCAGAGGAGGCTTCGGCGCATCAGTTCAGCTCGTCTCGCGCCTGCGGCCGGCCGAGGATGCCGAGGAGCCGCGGGGAGCACTCGCCATCGGCCATCGGGTCGCCCGCCGCCTCGCCGCTGAGGCACGCGAGCATCGGGGCCAGGTCCACCACGCGCACCGTCGAGGCGACGAAGTCGAGCACGTAGGCGCGCCGCCGGGGCACGTCGACCTCGATCTCGAAGGGCCCGCCGAGGTTCCGCACGATGCCCACGAGCACGCCGAGGTCGACGTCGATGACCCACACGTCGACGCTGTCGAAGCAGGACACGAAGGCGAGCGTGCGCCCCTCGACGGGGAACTCGCGGACCTGGAGCTTCGAGGGGCCGAGGCCGACGGGGATGCGCCGCAGCACGCGGAGCTCGTCGGGCTCGGCGCTCGGGTCGGCGATGAGCAGCGCGTTCGGCGAGCGGTTCAGCAGGTAGGCCCGATCGACGTCCGGGCGCGGGTCGAAGGCGACCGAGCGCACGTCGCCGAATCCGCTCGCGGCGTCGAGGCCCGCGAAGAAGAGCGTCGTCGTCCGGTAGAGGGAGGTCCGCTCGAGCTGGGCGAAGATCGCGTCCTCGTCGGTGCTGGTCAGCTCCTCGATGCCGATGCCGAAGCGCTGCACGCCGATGGTGCTCTGGCTCGCCAGCCACCCGAACTGCGTCGCCGGGTCGACGCTCACGTCGATGAGGAGCTGGCCGATGCCGTCGAGGCGGTCGACGAGGCGCGGGGGCTCGAGCGAGGCGGGGTTGCCGTCCCGGTCCCGGTCGAAGAAGAGGCTGACGCTCCCGCCGCGATGGGCGAAGAGCACGTAGTCCCCGGCCAGCGCCTCGCTCTCCGCGGGGAGGAGGTCCTGGATGAGGCCCGTGGTCACGCCGACGGGATCGTTCGGCAGGTTCACGTCCCGCGCGTTGGCGAAGCTCTCGTCGACGCGCGAGTAGACGCTCTCGCAGCGCTCGAAGGCATCGGGCCCGGCGACCGCGCCGGTGCCCTCGCCGCAGAAGAGCGCGCCGCCGTCCTGGATGTCGACGAAGGTCAGGTTCGCGTCGCCGCGGACCGGGAGGTAGAGGCGGTTGCCGGCCGGCGCGACGGCCACGCCGTCGGTGAAGGAGCCGATCTGCACCTGGGAGACGAGGAGGCCAGCGACCTGCTCGACGGCGCCCTGCTCCACCAGCTCGATGCGCCCGTCCTGGGTCGGGATGAACTGGCACTCCTCCGGCGAGTCCACCGTCTCCTCGGTCGCGATGCGCTCGGGGCAGCGGTCGACGCTCGCGTTGAGCACGTCGAGGTCGTAGCTGTGCAGCGCCCCGCGGTTGAAGCTCAGGTCGAAGTTCGAGCTGGCCACGAAGAGGTGCGTGCCGTCCGGCGCGAGGGCCATGGCCGTCGGGAAGAAGAGGCGCCCCGGAGGCGGCGAGGATCCGTCGGTCTCACAGGCCGCGGCAAACGTCGCGCAGACGAGCGCGAGCGCGGTCGAGACGCGCCCCGGGCGGCGGTGCGACGGGGGCGTCCCCTCGCTGGGACCTTCGGGGGCGGGCGACATGGCGGCGGAACGTAGCCGGCGGGGTGATGCCCAGCAAGGACGCGCAGCACCGGCTCGCGTGGAGGAACGTCCGGCGCCGGCGACGATTCCCGAGGGCGACATGGGGCCGGGTGCTCCCGGCCCCGCTGGGGCGGACCTCAGTTGGCCCAGGGGTCGTGGATCTCGGTCTGCGTGCGGCGCCGCATCATCGGCGCGGCGTGCATCTCCACCGTCTCCGCCTCGGCGGCCATGGGCGTACGGCGCCGCGGGCGCGTAAGGCCGCTCGAGCGGACGAGCGCGAAGGACACGTCGCTGGCCGTGAGCGAGCTGATCGCGAAGTCCCGGCTGGTGTAGCCGGGCAGGCGGAGCTGGAGCTCGAGGCGGCCGTCGCCGTCCGGACGCGGTACCTCGAAGGGCGTGTTCCCGAGGAGCTCGTTCTCGCGCCAGACCTCGGCGCCGGCGGGCTCCGAGGCGATCGTCACGGTGACCGGCGCGGCGACGCCGGCGGGCTCCGTCGGCGGCTCGGCGGCCACCGGCGGCGTCGCGGGCTCCGCGGGCGTAGCCGGCGGCTCGGCGACGGGCTCCGGGGTCGCGATGGGCGTCTCGGGCGCTTCGTCGCCGCCCAGGAGCGCGGCGGCGCCCACGGCCCCGCCGATGCCGAGGAGCACGAGCAGGCCGATGACCATCGGCGCCTTGCTCTTCGGCGGCGGCAGCGTCGCCTCCGCCGGGTCCATGGTGGCGGCGAGCTGGCCGGGCGGTCCGAAGCCGCCGCGCGGCAGCGCGTGGCTCGCGGTCTGCTCGCGGGCCATGGTGCCGACGCCCTGCTCGACCCGCTGGAGGTCTTCGAGCAGCTCGAGCATCGACTGGTAACGCGCGTCCGCGGACTTCGCGATGGCCTTGAGGATGACCGCCTCGAGGTCCTCTGGGAGGCTCGGCACCACCTGCCGCGGCGGGACCGGCGGCTCGTAGAGGTGCTTGGTCAGGATCCCCATGAGGTTGTCGGCGTCGTAGGGGACCGCGCCCGTGCACATCTCGTAGAGGATGATCCCGAGGGCGTAGACGTCCGTCCGGTGGTCGACGCCGCTCCCCGAGCACTGCTCCGGAGACATGTAGTGCGGCGTGCCGAAGACCTGGCCCGCCCGGGTCAGCTTGCTCGACGAGCCGCCGACCTTCGCGATGCCGAAGTCGAGCACCTTCACGAAGTTCGAGTCGCCGCCGCGACGGATCAGGTAGATGTTGTCGGGCTTCAGGTCGCGGTGGACGATGCCGGCGTCGTGCGCGGCGCCGAGGGCCTGGCAGAGCTGCTTGGCGATGTGCACCACGCGCACGGGCTCGAGCACGCCCTCCTCGATGGCGCCGGTCAGGTCCGTGCCCTCGAGGTACTCCATCACGAAATAGGTCGAGCCGTCCGGCAGCGTCCCGAAATCGCTGATGTCGATGATGTGCTGGTTTCCGATGGCCGACGCGGACTGCGCCTCCTGGCGGAAGCGGGTGATGATCTCGTCGTCCCGGGACACGTCCGGGCGGAGCACCTTCACCGCGAGCGGCTTGTTCAGCACGATGTGCCGCGACTTGTAGACGAGGCCCATGCCGCCCTCGCCGAGGACGGATTCGACCTCGTAGCGGCCATCGATGGTGGTGCCGACCAGCTTGTCCTGGCTCGTGGCCGGACCGCCGTCTCCGCCGACCACCTCGAGCTCGGCCTGGCTCATCGGATCGCTCCCTTGCGACATCCCATGCTTTCGTGACGCGAGAGAAGCATGCTCCCTTGGGTGCCGGCTCCCGCGCGGACCGGCGCGACCTTACGGCCCCGTGGGATGCGGCCCGATCGGCCGCGGCCACAGCATCCGCCGCCCCACCGAGAGCGTCAAGCTGGCGTCAGCCTTCGCGCCTCGCCCGGAGCGCGGCCTGGGCCGCCGCCAGCCGGGCGATGGGCAGCCGGGGCGGCGAGCACGACACGTAGTCGAGGCCGGCGCGCTCGCAGAAATCGATGCTCTCCGGGTCCCCCCCGTGCTCGCCGCAGACGCCGAGCTTCAGGCCCTCGCGCGTGCTCCGGCCGCCCTCGACGGCGATCTTGATGAGCGCGCCCACGCCCTCCTCGTCGAGGCGGGCGAAGGGATCGGCGCTGAGGAGCTCGAGGTCGTCCACGTAGGTCGGGAGGAAGCGCCCCGCGTCGTCGCGGCTGATGCCGAAGGTCGTCTGCGTCAGATCGTTCGTTCCGAAGCTGAAGAACTCGGCGTTCTCGGCGAGCTGGTGTGCGACGAGGCAGGCGCGGGGGAGCTCGATCATCGTCCCGATCTGGTAGGGGAGCTCGCGACCGGCGTCGGCGAAGACCTTGCGGGCCTCCTCCTCGGCGATGGCTCGCATGGCCTGGAGCTCCTTCGCCAGGCCGACGACGGGGATCATGATCTCCGGGTGCACGGCGACGCCGTCGGCGGCAACGGCGAGGGCCGCCTCGAGGATCGCCCGCACCTGCATGCGGTAGATCGCCGGGAAGGTGAGACCCACCCGCACGGCGCGATGCCCGAGCATGGGGTTCACCTCGTGCATGGCCGTGGCCCGCGCGCGCACGCGCTCGGCCGTGTCGCCGAGGGCGCGCGCCACCGCCGCGATCTCCTGGTCGCTCTTCGGGAGGAACTCGTGGAGCGGCCAATCGAGCAGCCGGATGGTCGCCGGCAGGCCGTCCATGGCCCGGAAGATCGCCTCGAAGTCGCCGCGCTGCATGGGCGCGATCACCTCGAGCCATTCGGTGCGCGCGGCCTCGCCCTCGGCGAGCACCATGCAGCGCACGGCCTCCAGGCGCGCCTCGGCGAAGAACATGTGCTCGGTGCGGCAGAGCCCGATGCCCTCGGCGCCGTAGCTCCGGGCCGTGCGCGCGCCGCTCGGCGTGTCCGTGTTCGCGCGGACCTTGAGGCGCCGGTTCTCGTCGGCCCAGCCCATGAGGCGCTCGAGCTCGGGGATGGTCGCGGCGGCCACGACGTCGAGGGAGCCCGCGTAGACCTTGCCGTGCGTGCCGTCGAGGCTGAGCACGTCGCCCTCCCCGAAGACGCGGGGCTCGCCGTCGACGATCACCCGGACCTGCTTCTTCTGGTAGTCGACGTCGAGGGCGCCGACGCCGGCGACGCAGCACTTGCCGAGGCCGCGCGCGACGACGGCCGCGTGGCTCGTCATGCCCCCGGTGGCGGTGACGATGCCCTTGGCGGCCTTCAGGCCGGGGATGTCCTCGGGGCTGGTCTCGCGGCGGACGAGGAGGACGGCCTGGCCCTCCTTGGCCTTCCGCTCGGCCTCGTCGGCGTCGAAGACGATGCCGCCCGGGCGCGGCCACGGGCGG
>JBCDGX010000307.1:0-6941 GCA_038750805.1 Myxococcota bacterium | reverse complement strand
CGCCCTCAGGAACGGCCCGAACATCAGCCAACCGAGCCCCAGCGCCAGGCGACCGGCCACCCAGGCCCGCGGATCCGGATGCCCCGCCTCACGCGCCGCATCGACTAGCGCCTGCGTCACGGGAAAGACGGACTGCAGGGAAGGCGGCAGCGTGGCCGGCGCGTCCCCTTCGTCCGCCGAGGCGTCGAGGAGCGTCCGGGCGAGGGCACGCCAGTAGAGCCCCTCGTCGCGCACGGCCGTGAACGCCTCGGCGAGCGTCGCTTCGGCGCTCGCTTCCGCCGGGGGCTTCATGCGCGCGGCCAGACGGGCCGCCAGGTGCTCGAGCACGGCGCGGCGGAGCGCGCGCTTCGAACCGAAGTAGCGATGCACGAGGCCGTGATTGACGCCGGCGGCCTCGGCGACGGTCCGCACCGACACGTGAGCGCGGCGCGCGAAGAGCGGCGCCGCCGCTTCGATCAGTGCGCGGCGCACCTCGGCGCGGCCTCGGGGCGTACGGGCATGGGGCGGCAACGTAGTCGGTGGACTACACCTGGCCGCCGTGTGCAGTCAACCGACTACGATCGGGCTCCGCGGACCCGCGACGACGTCGTTTCGCGTACCCCCCTTCAGGGACGTGAGGGGTCCGCCGTGTGTACGGAACGGGGCATGGCCACTGAACGCGACGCGCTCGAATCGCGCACGAATGAAGCGGGTGTCGCCCGTTTCGACGAGGAGCTCCTCGAGGGCATCGCCGAGCTGAGTCAGCAGGGCTACGCGCGCCTCGACCTCGAGGGTCGCGTGCAGCGCGTGAGTGACCGAATGCTCGCCATCGTCGGCCGCGACCCCGGGCACCGGACGCGCGTGCTCGGCCGCCACGCCTCGCACTTCCTGGCGCCGCTCGCGCAGCCGCAGGCGCACGGCGACGCCCTCGCGCTCGCCGCCGAGCGGCCCCTCGCGCTCGAGTGGGATCTCTCCCGCGCGGACGGCGAGGTCGCCCGCGTGCTTTGCCACGGCCATCCGCTCCGGGACGCTCGGGGGACGCCCGTCGGCATCGCCGTGCTCGTGCAGGACGTGACGCTCCAGCGCTGGCGGGAGCGGGAGCTCGCCGACCAGAACCGCCTCCTCGCGCTCCTCCGCGAGCACCTGCCCCTGGTCATCTTCGAGCTCGACGCCCAGCTCGTCTTCCGGCGCTCGGCGGGCGCGGGGCTCCAGCGCCTCGGGCTGGCGGCCGGCGACGTGGTCGGGCTCCGGCTCCACGACACCTTCCCGGACCAGCTCGAGGCCGTTCGCGAGGCCATCCGCATCGGCGTGCCGAGCAGCGTCGAGGTGAACGGTGAGGGCCCGGACGGTCCCTGGGCCTTCCTCCTCCACGTGCTCCCGGACGGGAAGGGCGGCTGCTTCGCCGTCGCCCTCGACACCACGGAGCGCACGCAGGCCCTCGCCGAGGCCGCCGAGCTCGAGGCCCGGCTGCTCCAGGCGCAACGCCTCGACTCCCTCGGCAACCTCGCCGGTGGCATCGCGCACGACTTCAACAACCTCGTCGGCGTCATCCTCGTGCTGGCGGAGAACGCCCTCGGGGACGTGCCCGAGGACACGGCGCTCGGCGGCGACCTCCGAGAGATCGTGCGCGCGGCGCGCAAGGGGCGCGAGCAGGTGCGGCGCCTGCTCACGTTCAGCCGCCGCGTGGAGCCGCGGCGCGAGCAGGCGGATCTCGGCGCGCTCCTCGGCGAGACCGTGACCATGCTCGGGCGGACGCTCCCGAAGAACGTCCGCATCGAGCTCCAGACCTCGAAGAACCTCGGACTCGTCCCCGTCGACCCGGCGCAGCTCGACCAGGTCGTCGTGAACCTCGTGGCCAACGCCCGGGACGCGATGCCCGAGGGGGGCCGCATCGCCATCGAGACCCGAGCCGTCACGCTCGAGGTCGGCCTCGGCCCCGAGGGCGTGCCGCCGGGCGATTACGCGCTGCTCCGCGTCGGCGACACCGGCGAGGGCATGCCCCAGGAGGTGCTCGAGCGCGCCTTCGAGCCCTTCTACACGACGAAGCCCATGGGCTCGGGGACCGGCCTCGGGCTCTCGACGGTCTTCGGCATCGCGCGGGCGCACGGCGGCTACGTGCAGTGCCGGAGCGAGGTCGGCGTCGGGACGACCATCGATCTGCTGCTCCCCGTCGAGGAGAACAGCGGCCTCTTCCCAAGCCTCACGGTCCGCTCGCCGGAGGCCGAGCTGCCGGGCACCGTCCTCGTCGCCGACGACGAGCGCCTCTTCGTCACGAGCGTGGCCCGCTACCTCGAGCGCCGCGGCGTGAAGGTGCTGAAGGCCTTCGGCGGCGCGGAGGCCATCGAGGCCGTGGAGGAGCACGCCGGCGAGATCGACGCGGTCATCCTCGACGTCGGCATGCCGGACATGACCGGGCCCACCTGCCTCGCGCGCATGCGCGTGCGCGAGCCGGGGCTGCCGGCGCTCCTCGTCACCGGCTACACGCAGCGAGAAGAGGAGCTCCGGGAGCTCGCGCCGGTGCTCCCCAAGCCCTTCACCTTCCCGGAGCTCGAGCGGGAGCTCCGCCAGCTCGGGCGCGTGCCGACGAGCCCGGGCAGCTACCGCGCCGTCGCCCCCTGACTCAGTAGGGGTAGTGCGGCTCCCGGTCGTCGTAGCTCGGGTCCACGCTGCGATCGAGCTCCTCGAGCGAAGGTAAGGGCGCGAGCTGCGTGGTCCCGAGCGCGAGCGCCAGGGCGACGCAGGCGACCACGAGCTGAAGGTTGCGCGAGCGGGGCCCCTTCGCGTTGAAGGCGCCCACCCCGAGCACGCCGTCGACGAGCCCGAAGGCCCAGAACACGAGGAGCGCGTAGCCGAGCTCGGGCTGGTCGGCCGCGGAGAAGAGGCACCAGAACGCGCCCAGCATCAGCGTCCAACCGAGCCAGGGCTGGCGGAGGTAGAACTGCGCCGCCCCCGGGAAGGCGAAGCCGACGAAGAGGGCGACGCGCTTCTTCCGCGGCTCCACCTCGGGCAGGGTCTCGCCGTGGTCCCGCTCGCTTCGATAGGGGCCGGCGCGACCGGAGGCGGCCTCCTCGGGGAGGGGATCGACCAGCTCCTGGGACTCGAGGGACGCCAGGATCTCCCGCGCCTCTTCCGCGTCCTCGGTGGGCACCAGGAGCGGGATGGTCACGTAGCTCCCGAGCACGCCGAGCATCGCCCGATGCTCGGCGCCGGGCGTCTGCGCGACGATGCCCGCGTCGGCCAGGACGTCCCGGAGCATCTCGGCCTCCATTGCGTCGTGCAGTTCGCGGAGCCTCACCAGGTCGGTCATGGGCAGAACGTTCACACGTCCCCCGGGCGCCCACCAGCGCGTGCTCCTATCGTGCGCCGGCATGGTTCCGCTTCGCTTGCTTGTGGTCGCCCTCGTCGCCTGCGCCACCACGGCCCCGGAGCCAGTGCGCCTCCGCCTCCCCTCGGCGCCGGGCCCCGTGCGCCTCGAGACCATCGCGCGCCTCGGCGGGAGCGGGGCCATCCCTCCGCGGCGCGTCTGGGAGGCCGCGCGCGCGCAGATCCTCGGGCTCGAGCGCTGCTACGCGGAGCGGGTCGCGGCGCGGCCGGGGCTGGCGGGCGCGGTGGTCACGGCCATCGCGCTCGGGCCCGAGGGGCGCGTGACGCGCGGGGCGATTCGCGAGGACGGCATCGGCGACGAGGGGCTCCTCGCGTGCACGCGGAGCTTCTTTCGCGCGCTCCGCGTGAGCCCGCCACCGGTGGGAGGGATGGCGAGCTTCGAGCTCGCGCTTCGCTTCGATCCCTCGGCGCTGCCAGAGCGGGAGGCGCCCGCCGAGGAGCCGGCCGTAGGTGACTTCGACCCGGCGATCGTGGCGCGCACCCTTCGTATGCGCCTCCGAGCGCTCCAGAACTGCTATGTGGAGCGGCTTCGCGAGAATCCGACCCTCCAGGGGACGGTCTACGTCGTCTTCACCATCGCCGAGAGCGGGCTCGTCACCGCCGCCCGAACCGTCGAAAACACGACCGGTGACCCGGGCACCGCGGCGTGCGTCCTGAACATCATCCGGCGGTTCCGCTTCAGCCCGGGCCCCGAGGGCGGCAGCGTACGTTTCGAGTACGACTTCAGCTTCGCGCCACCGAGCGCGGTGCGGGTTCGTTCGCGCGACAGTTGAGCTCGACGGGCCCACGCGAGCCCCGCGGCTCCCCTCAGAGCACGATGGACTCGGTCGGCTGCCGCGCGGGCGGGAGCTCGGTTTCGCCGACCATCTGCCGCACGTCCCGCTCGATGCCCCGGGACATCGACGTGATCGGCACGTCGTTCGTGAGCCCTTCGAAGGGGTTCTCGGACCAATCGCCGATCTTGTCCGCCGTCAGGAAGACCCAGCAGATCGCCGTCGAGAAGGGCACCACGGCCCAGGCCGCGTGGGCCTCGAGGCTCTCGAAGGGCTCGATGAGCGCCGCCGGCACCATCGCGCAGAAGATCCACGCAAAGTAGGTGTTCACCGTCGCGAACTGCCGCGGGAAGGGGAAGTTCTTGATGCGCTCGGCCTTGCCCTGCTGGGTCATCAGCTCGTCGAGGAGCCCCTGCAGGTGCACGTGGGAGAAGCCATCGAGCAGGCCCCGGGCCCGGAGCACGGCCAGGTCCCGGGACTGCGCGGCGATGAGGTGCGCCGCCGGGTTGATCTGCGCGAGCACCTCGTCCGCCTCCGCGCCCTCGAGGTTCGCGCCCACGACGGCCTTCAGCTCCTCCGAGCGCTCCGGGACGATCATGGTCCGCACGCGCTCGGCGTAGCTCCCGTCGTGCTCCCAGCTCTTCAGCTTCCGGAGCTGGTGCCGGAGCGCGTCCATCCAGGCCACGTGCCGGTGCACGATGCGCCGGTGGATCGCGTCGAGCTCCTCCGGCGCGACCTCGCCGCCGTGCACCGTGCTGACCAGGTCCCGGGCCCCGTAGGCGAAGCTCCGGCTCGCGTTCACGATGGCGCCGTAGATCTTCCGCGCCTCCCAGGTCCGGTCGTAGGCCGCGTTGTTCTGGAAGCCGATGTAGAAGGCGACCGCCGTACCGACGAGGCTCACGGGCGTGAGCGGGAGCGCGATGACGTCGATGCCCCCGAGCTCGTAGAGCCCCACCACGAGGAGCGACCAGAGCAGCGGCGCGAGCGCCAGGTTCCAGGACCAGCGGAGAGTGGCGAAGGCGCCGTAGCGCTTCCCGACGTGCATGGCCGAGGACTCTACCCGCGCGTGGCGAAAGAGTCCCCGGCCATGGGTCCCCGATTGGCGGGTGGGGCTGGAGCGAGCGCGACCGACGACACCGCAGCCGGCTGGCCGTCCGAGCATCGAGCCGTGCATCGGGTGGGGGCGCCCGATGCCCAGCCGACACCGTCAGCGCTTGCGACCACCCCGGCGACCGCGCCGGTCACCACGCTCGCCCCGGCGCTCGCCGCGCCGCTCCATGAAGGCGTCGACCTTCTCCATCTGCTCGGGCGTCAGGATGGCGGCGAGCTGGCTCCGCATCGCGTCCCGGCGCGCCGCGCGCTCCTCCGGCGCGGGGGGACCGCTACCCGCCTCCATCGCCGCCCGGCGGGCCTCCGCCTCGCGGAGGAAGAGGGCCTCGACCTGCTGCGCCTGCGCGGCGCTGAGCTCGAGGTGCCGCGTCATGCGGTCCACCCGCTGCGTGACGCGGTCCCGCATGGCCTCCTCCTTGAGCGCCTCGGCCTGGCGACGCTGCTCGGGCGTCAGCACCTCGCGGATCAGGCGCCGGGTCTCCCGGCGGAGCGCGTGCCGGGCCTCGACGCGCTCGGGGCCCGCGGGGAGGCGGGCGATCTCGCCGCGGCGCTCGCGCGCATCCTCCATGATCGCGCGCACCTGCGCCTGCTGGCTCTCGCTCAGGTCGAGCTGGCTGAGGAGCCGCCGGAGGGGGTGCCCGTGCCCCCCGCGCCGGCCGTGGCCGTGGCCGTGGCCGTGGCCGTGTCCTTGGCCCATGCGCGCACCCTCGCCCGGCTGAGCCGAGGCGATGGCGGAGAGCCCGACGGGACCCGCCACGGCGAGGCCGAGGGCGAGCGCGAAGGGAGCGAAGGGGCGCGGGAGCTTGCTGAGGTTCATCATGTTCCTGGTGTCCTTTCGCGGGCCTTCGTCCCGGGCCCGCATCCAGAAAACGCAGCGGCTCCGAAGGGACTCTGAAGCGGCGCGAGAAAAACGATCGGCGCGCGAAAAAGCGCACGCCTTGCCGCCTCGAGCGCGCTGGGGCGAGCATGATTCCATGCTCTTTCGTCAGCTCTTCGACGGGCGCTCGTCCACCTTCACCTACCTCCTCGCGGACGAGGCCACGCGCGAGGCGGTGCTCATCGACTCGGTCTTCGAGCAGTTCCCCCGGGACGCCGCGCTGCTCCGCGAGCTCGAGCTGACGCTCCGCTATGCCGTCGAGACGCACGTGCACGCGGACCACGTCACGGCGGCCTGGCGGCTCCGGGACGCCTTCGGCGCGAAGATCGCCGTCGGCGCGGCGACGGGCGCGAAGGGAGCGGACGTCTACCTCGGGGACGGCGACGCGCTCGCGTTCGGGCGCCATCGCCTGGTCGCGCGGGCGACGCCCGGGCACACGGACGGCTGCACGACCTACGTGCTCGAGGACCAATGCCTGGCCTTCACCGGCGACGCGCTCCTCATCCGCGGCGCGGGGCGCACGGACTTCCAGCAGGGGAGCGCGGCGGCGCTCTTCCGGTCCATCCGCGAGAAGATCTTCAGCCTGCCGGACCGGACGCTGCTCTACCCGGCGCACGATTATGCCGGTCGTACGGCGACCAGCGTGGCCGAGGAGCGGCGCCATAACCCGCGCATCGGCGGCGAGGCGAACGAGGGCGATTTCGTCGGCTTCATGGACAACCTCCACCTGCCGCATCCGAAGGCCATCGACGTGGCCGTGCCCGCGAACCTGAGGGTCGGCGAGCCCGACGCGCCGCTCGCGCCGGAGGCCACCTGGG
>JBCDGX010000306.1:0-6975 GCA_038750805.1 Myxococcota bacterium | reverse complement strand
TCGCCGAGGTGGCGCGGGTCGACCGCGCGTCGATCGTGCTCGCGCCGGAGGGGGACGCCGAGGAGGACGTCGGCTACGTGGTCGTCACCAGCGACGACCAGCGCCTCGCGAACCTGCGCCTCGACCTCGGCAAGTACCCGGAGATCCGCCAGGTGCTTCGGACCGGCGAGCGGCTCACCATCGGCGACGCCTCCACGCACCCGGTGCTCGAGGGCGTGCGCGAGGACGCCGGCCAGCTCGGCTCGCTCAGCCTCTTCCCCATCGCGCACGAGGAGAGCGCCATCGGCGTGCTCTTCCTCCGCGCGGCGGAGCGCGGCGCCCTCCCCGAGCGGGACCAGGAGCTCTGCCAGACGGTGGCCAACGCCACGGCGGTGGCGCTCCGGAACGCGCGGGTGATGCAATCGCTGAGGGACGAGACCCAGCAGGTCACCTTCGCGCGCTTCGAGGCCGAGCGCCGGCTCCGCCAGCTCAAGCGCTACGCCGACCTCTTCGCGTCGGCCGCGGAGGGCATCGCCGCGCTCTCCGCCGAGGGGCGCCTGCTCTTCGCGAACCCCCGCGCCTACGCGATGCTCGGCGCGGATCCGAACGACGTGACGGGGCTCTTCGCGGAGAAGCTGATCCACGAGGACGACCTGCCGCGCGCCATGGATCTCTGGGAGGGCTTCGCGCGGGGCGAGTACCCGCGCGGTGTCGACCTCCGGCTCCGGGCCAAGGGCGAGGAGATCGTCGCGAGCTGCAGCTTCGCGAGCCTCGGGGGGGAGGACGAAGGGGAGGACGATGGGACGGTGCTCGTGTCCTTCCAGGACGTGACCGAGCAGCGACGCACGGAGGCCGAGTTCGTCAAGACCATGGAGTTCCTCGAGTCGCTCATCGACGCGAGCGTCGACGGCATCGTGGCGGCGGATCAGGACGGCAACGTCATCCTCTTCAACCAGAGCGCCGAGCGCATCTACGGCTACCGGGCGGAGGAGGTCGTCGGGCGCCTGACCCTCGACGATCTCTTTCCCGGGGAGGGGGCGGAAGACGTGCGGCGCCGGCTCGGCGACGATCGCTTCGGTGGCCCCGGGCGCCTCGCGCCGACGCGCGTGCACGCGAAGGGGCCCGACGGGGAGCCGATCCCGATCCGCATCAGCGCGGCGATGATCTACGAGCGCGGCGAGCCCGTCGCCGTGTTCGGCATCTTCACCGACCTCCGGGACCAGCTCCGGACCGAGGAGCGCCTGGCCGAGGCCCAGCAGAAGCTCGCGGACACGGAGAAGCAGGCGCTCATCGCGGAGCTCGCCGGCACCGCGGCGCACGAGCTGAACCAGCCGCTCACGAGCGTGATGGCCTACGCCGAGCTGCTCATCCGCAAGCTCGGCGAGGAGTCCCCGGAGCATCGCGCGGCGACGACCATGCTCAAGGAAGCCGAGCGCATGGCGGAGATCGTCCGGAAGATCGGCAAGATGACGAAGTACGAGACGAAGTCGTACGTCGGCCGGCAGAAGATCCTCGACCTGGACAAGGCGTCGGAGAAGCTCGAAGGCGCCTGAGGCGAGCGCTCGCTCAGCCCGCGCTTTCGAGAGTGAGGTCGTGCTCGACCATGCGCGCGACCAGCGCGTCGAAGCCCACGCGGGGCCGCCAGTCGAGAGCGCTCCGGGCCTTGCCCGCGTCGCCGACCAGCACCTCCACGTGGATGGGCCTAAACAACTTCGGGTCGCCCACCCCGCGGCCGGCGCCGGCCGCGTCGCGCGCGACGGTGTCGAGGCCCTCGCCCTCCCAGGAGAGCTCGAGGCCGGCGGCGCGCGCGGCGGCGTCGACGAAGTCCGCGACCCGCCGTCCCTCTCCCGTCGCGACGACGTAGTCGGAGGCCTCGTCGGCCTGCAGCATGCGCCACGCGGCCTCGACGTAATCCGGGGCGTAGCCCCAATCGCGGCGCGCCGCGACGTTGCCCAGGGTGAGACGCTCCTGCGTGCCCCGAGCGATGCGCGCCATGGCGCGGGTGATCTTGCGGGTCACGAAGCTCTCCGGGCGGCGCTCGGACTCGTGGTTGAAGAAGATCCCGGCGCTCGCGTGGATGCCGAAGGCGTGCCGGTAGATGCGGGTCATCTGGAGCGCGTAGGCCTTCGAGGCGCCGTAGGGCGACACGGGGTCCATGGGCGTGAGCTCGTCGGCGCTCCCGCTCCGCGATCCGAAGACCTCGGCGCTCGCCGCCCCGAAGAAGCGGGCCTCCGGGCGATGCCGACGCAGCGCCTCGAGGAGCACCACCACGGCGTCGCCGTTCACCGCCAGCACGTCGCGGGGGCGCTCGAAGGAGCGGCCGACGTGGCTCAGCGCGGCGAGGTTGTAGACCTCGTCGGGGGCGAGCTCGGCGATGCCTCGCTCCACCGCCTCCGCGTCCCGGAGGTCGAGCCTTCGGTACGCGAAGTCCGCACCGGGGAGGTCCCAGGGAAGCGCCGGGGGCGGCGTCTCCACCCCCCAGCCAACCACCCGATAGCCCTTCCCGAGGAGCAGCTCGCAGAGAAACGAACCGTCCTGTCCGAGCGCGCCCGTGACCAGCGCCGTACGCGACATGGGCGGCGCCTCAGCCGTCCCCGCGCCGCTGAACGCGCCCGAGGGGCGCGCGCACCAGGAGCCGCACGGCGAAGGGGATGCCGTCGACGAGGTAGCGTCGGGCCAGCCGCTTGGGCTCCTGACTCAGCCGATGGATCCACTCGAGGCCCGTCCGCTGCATCCAGCGCGGCGCGCGCTGCACGTCGCCGGTCAGGAAGCTGAAGCTCACGCCGACGCCGCACCACCAGGCGTCCGGAGCCGCGTGCCGGATGCGCTCCAGCACCCGCTCGCCCTTCGGGAAGGGGAGCGCGAAGAACACGATGTTCGGCTTCGCCGCCTCGATGCGCTCGACGATGGAGGCCATCTCGGCGTCGTCCTTCTCGAAGCCGTAGGGAGGCCCGTAGGCGCCGACGATCTCGAGGCCCGGATGCCGCTCGCGGAGGAGCTCCGACGCTCGCTCGGAGGTGTCGTCGGCGCCGCCGAAGAGGTACACGCGGAGGCCCCGCGCCGAGGCCTCGGCACTCAGACTGCTGACGAGGTTCGAGCCGCAGACGCGCTCCGGGAGCGGCCGTCCCCCCTGGAGCCGGCTCGCCCAGATCAGCGGCATGCCGTCGGCGACGATGACGTCGGCCCGCCGCACCATCGCGTGAACGGCGGCGTCGCTCTCGCACTGGCGCAGGATCTCCAGGTTCGGCGTGACCAACCAACCGCCGCGTCCCGCGCTCGCCTCCTCGACGATGTGGGCGACGGTCTCGGCCTCCGTGACCGGCCAGAAAGGAATGCCGAGCAGGTCCACCGGCGAGGCCGGTGCGCCGCTGCTCACCTCACGCCCTCGGCAGCGAGGTCCGCCTCCATCATGCGCTCGACGAGGCCCTCGAAGGTCACCTCGGGCTCCCAGCCGAGCTGGCGCTTCGCCTTCGAGGGGTCCCCGATGAGCAGCTCGACCTCGGCCGGGCGGAAGAACTTCGGGTCGACCGCGATGATGACCTTCCCGGACTTCCGGTCGCGGCCCACCTCGTCGACGCCCTCGCCTTCCCAGGCCACGTCGTAGCCCGCGACGGCCGCCGCACGCTCGCAGAACGCGCGCACCGAGTGGGTCTCGCCCGTGGCGATCACGTAATCGTCCGGGGAGTCCATCTGGAGCATCTGCCACATGGCCCGCACGTAGTCGCCGGCGTAGCCCCAGTCCCGCTTCGCGCTCATGTTGCCGAGCTTGAGAACGTCCTGCTTGCCCGCTTTGATGCGCGCGAGGCTGAGCGTGATCTTGCGCGTGACGAAGTTCTCACCGCGCCGGGGGGACTCGTGATTGAAGAGGATGCCGTTGCTCGCGTGCATCCCGTACGACTCACGGTAGTTGACCGTGATCCAGTAGGCGTAGAGCTTGGCCGCCGCGTAGGGGCTACGCGGGTAGAAGGGCGTGGTCTCCGTCTGCGGGACCTCCTGCACCTTGCCGTAGAGCTCGGACGTCGACGCCTGGTAGAAGCGCGACTCGAGGCGGTTGGCGCGAATGGCCTCCAGCAGGCGCAGCGTGCCGGTCGCGTCCACGTCGGTGGTGTACTCGGGCTGCTTGAAGGAGATGCCGACGTGGGACTGCGCCGCCAGGTTGTAGACCTCGTCCGGTCGCGTGTCCGCGACGGCGGTCATGAGCGAGCTGGAGTCGGAGAGGTCGGCGTAGATCAGGCCGAACTTCTGGTCCGCGGCGAGCTTCTTGCCCCGGAGGGGCTCGATGCGGTCGCGGCTCATCATCGAGGTCCGCCGGACGAGGCCGTAGACGTCGTAGCCCTCGTCGAGGAGCAGCTCGGCCAGGTACGAGCCGTCCTGGCCGGTCGTCCCCGTGATCAGCGCAACTTTCCGTCCCACCTGCGTCCCTCGCTTTCAGCGGCGCAACGTACCCCAAAGCGTGCCGGGGGCCATAGGTGGCCGGATTCGTCTGCTCGGGGCGAGGCGCCGCGCGAGCTGACCTAACGTCCCGGGCCGCCCCCGCTGCGTGATAATCCGCACGCGAGACCAGCGCCGCCGACCGGAGGGCTAGCGGCCGACCGTCACGTCGATGCCGCCTTCGACGATGTCCACGCGGTAGGCCGGGGCCGCGCCCGCGACGAAGCGGAGGGAGAGCTCGGCGTGGTCGCCCTTGTTCAGGATCGCCGCGCGCTCGACGAGGGCGTGGGCGCCGGCGATGCGGCGCGCGCCCTGGGTCGCGAGGGAGCCCTCGACGACGACCTCGAAGCCCTCGTCGCGGCGCTCGCCGACCAACCCCGTGGGGGTCGGGCTCATCGGGATGCGGAAGGAGCGGCCGCCGGGGACGTCGGCCGCTCCGAAGCTGCGGGCGCCGGCCACGGCCTCGACGGGGGCCGTCTCCACGGGGTCGTCGAGCTCCCCGGGCTGCGCTGCGTAGGGCGAGCCCTCCGGCGTGGCGCCGGGAACCGGCACCGCCTCCGGCTCGGGGGCGGGCGTGGGGGCCGGGGGCGGGTCGAGGGCCACCTGGGGCGCCGGCTCGGCGGCCGCCGCCAGCGAAGGAGCCGCCGGGAGCGCCGCCACGGGCGCCTCGTCGCTGCCCCCGCCGGCGAAGTAGGCGCCGAGGCCTCCCGCCGCGGCGACGAGAAGAAGCCCGCGCCCATAGCCCCGGCCGCGAGGCGGCGGGAGCTCCGGGGACGCGGGGGCCGCGCTGCGCCGGTCGCTCGGCCGCGTGGTCCGGCGCCGCGAACGCGCGTCGCTCTTCGCCATGCGCTTCGCCGAGCGGCGCGCCCTCATCGAGCGGAGCGACGCCTGGCCCCGCGCGCCGCCGAAGCGAAGGGCAGACTCGAGCATCATGCGCAGCGTCCGAAGCACACGCCGTACGAAGGGCCCCACCCGGCGGCCGGCCGCGACGAGCACGGCACCGGTGCGGCCGAGGCCGCGGCGCGCGAGCGCGAGGAGCGCCTTCGCGTCCCGCAGGACGAGCGTGGCCACGGGCGTCTCGTCGGCGGAGCGCGCGACGTCCTCCTGCACGAAGGCCTCGTCGGCGAGCGCGCCGGTTTCCTCCGGGGCGAGGGTCTCGACCTCGGGGCCACCCTCCACGGGCACGATCTGCTCCCGCACGGGCAGGGGCGGCGGCACGGAGGGGGGCCTCGAGGGCGCGAGGGCCTCGGCGTCGAGCGCCTCGTCGACGGTGCTCGTCACCGCCTCCGGCGCCTCGAAGTCGGGGGTATCGTCCTCGATCACGTCGTCCGGGGCGACGGTCGTGCCCGGCAGCGTCGAGGTCGACGTGGGCATCTCCGTCACCGCGGCGTGCAGGTAGCTCGGCTCCTCCTCGCCCTCGAAGGCGAGCGTGAGCACGAGGCGCGGCACACCGTCCTCGACGCGGAGGTCCACGTCCTCGAGGAGGCCGCGGCGCCCGTCCGGGGTCTCGACCCCCGTGTCCAGGCAAAGGAAGGGGAGCGCCTGCTCGACGACCCAGGCCTCCGGCGAGCCCGGAAGCTCGCGGACCAGATCGGCGTCGAGGGCCTGCGCCACGCCATCGAGCTGGAGGCGCACGCGCTCCGGGGCACGCTCGCGCGCCGGCCGTGGCGCCGGCGGACCGTCGTTCGTGCGCGCCTCGAGACTCCCGAGCTCCTCCACCCACGCATCGACGATGCCGGCGATGGCCGCCTCGCTCTCGTCCGCGAGGGCGCCGAAGCGGAGGCCGAAGCTCCCGAGGTGCGGCCCGCGCTCGCAGGCCCAGACCACCTCGCCGTCGGCGTCGACGGTCGCGCCGGTCTCCGGGGAGACGAAGCGGCAGCGCAGCCGGTCGCCCACCTCGGGGAGCACGGGGGCCCGCATCGCGAGGCCTCCGAGGCAGATGTCGAGGCCATCGGCCTCGAAGGGCTCCGCGCGCTCCGCCGCCAGCTCGACGATGACGTCGTCGAGGGGGGCGCGCGCGAGACTCAGATCCCGGCGTTCGGTCGCAGCGTCCATTGGATTCACCTGGCTCTCACCTGGCCTGGCCATCGCCCATCCCGCGATCGGGGCCAAGTTTTCGGCACGCGCGGCGCCTTGACCGGCGTGCCGGCCGGGCGAAAGGTCGGCGGCGATGGGCGTACGCCTGGCGCTCCGCTCCTCCTGGACCCGGGCGGACGACGACGACCCCCTGGTCTACGAGTTCGACGGCCCGCGGGTGCTCATCGGCCGGCGCGCGGACGCGGACGTGATGCTCCCGCACGCGGCCGTGAGCGCGACGCACGCGACGCTACGCGTCGACGGGACCGGCTACGTGATCGTCGACGAGGGCTCCACGAACGGGACGCGGGTCAATGGCGCGGCGCTCCCGCCGGGACGCCCGAAGCCCCTGAAGAGCGGCGACCGCATCGCCCTCGGCGGCTACGAGCTCCGCGTGGCCCTCGGACCGACGGCGGTCGGCACCAGCGCGGAGCGCACCGCCGCCTTCGCGCGACGGCTGCTCCGCGCGGGGCTCGCGGGCTCCGCGAG
>JBCDGX010000305.1:0-6988 GCA_038750805.1 Myxococcota bacterium | reverse complement strand
GCATGAAGCTCGGCTGGGGCAAGATCGCCGTGCTGACCGGACGGCTCCCCACCACGCCGCGTACGCGGAGCGGCGAGCCAGTGATGGACGCCGCCGAGGCCCGCTACTGGTCGATCACCGGCTACGACACGGCCTTCCCGGACGAAGACGGCTACGGCGGGGCGGCGGTGCACGTGCTGATGGACGAGGACGTCGTCGTCGATGCGGAAGGTCGCTACGTCATCGTGTTCTCGCGGGAGTTCGAGCGGCCGGTGAACGCGACGGCGGAGAACGGCGTGACCTGGGTGAACTGGGGTCCGACGGCGCACCTCTCCTGGACCATTCGCTGGCTCAGCGTGGCGCCCGACTGGAAGTTCGAGTTCTCGCCGGACGAGGCGCTCGTGGGCTGGCGCTCGGACTGGGCGGCCGAGGGGGCCGACGTGGCCGCGACGCGGACGAACGCCCCGGGCGTGCTCGGCGACTACCAGCCCATCGTCCACACGATGTCGACCTGGGACTTCTCGGCGCTGGGCGAGAACCCGCGCCTCCCCGCCGAGCCGGTCTGGAGGGACGAGTGAGGCGTACCTTCGGGCTGTTTCTGGTCCTGGCCCTCGGCGCCTGCGGCACCCAAAGCGTCGCCGGCGGCGGCGCCGACGGCGGATTCGACCTCGCCGTCGATGCCGGAGCGGACCGCGACGCTGGGCTCGACCTCGGGCGCGACCTCGGGCGAGATGGCGGGCTGGACGCCGCGCTCGATCTCGGGCGCGATGCCGGGCTGGACCTGGGCGGCGACCTCGGAACGGACCTCGGCGTCGACGCGGGCCTGAGCTGCCCGGAGGGGCTCCTCGCCTGCGAGGGCGCCTGCGTCGACCCGCTGACGGACGCAACGAACTGCGGGGCCTGCGGCGCCACCTGCGCCGACGTGCCCTGCGAGGCCGGCGCCTGCGCCTGCCCCTTCGGCACCACCGCCTGCGACGGGGTCTGCGTGCTGTTGCTCGACGATCCCGCGAACTGCGGCGCCTGCGGCAACGCCTGCGTCGCGGATGAGGTCTGCAGCTTCGGAAGCTGCCAGGAGACCTGCGCGGACGGTTTCGAGGCCTGCGATGGCGGATGCACGAGCACGTTCATCGACCCGCGCCATTGCGGCGCCTGCGGAGAGGCCTGCGGCGAGGGGCAGCTCTGTATTCTCGGCGCGTGCGGATGCCCGGGCGCCGGCGTTGGCGAGAGCGTGCGCTTCTGCGACGGCGCGTGCACGGATACGGCGCGGGATCCGGCGAGCTGCGGCGCCTGCGGCAACGTCTGCGCGGCCGGGGAGGTATGCCAGGACGGCGCCTGCGTGGCGGAATGCACGGGTCCCGGCGTCGAAGACTGCGGGGGGAGCTGCGTCGTGCCGCTCTTCGACCCGGACCATTGCGGCGCGTGCGACGCGACCTGCGCCGACGGGGCGCTCTGCGTGCTCGGCACCTGCGCGTGCCTTCCGGGCTTCGAGGTCTGCGGCGACCGCTGCACCCCGACGGACGTCGACCCCTTCAACTGCGGCGGCTGCGGCAACCTCTGCCTCGGCAGCTGCGCTGCCGGCGTCTGCACCTGCGCCCCCGGCACGACGGCCTGCGGCCCGGAGTGCGTGCTCACGGACCTCGACCCGCGCCATTGCGGTGGTTGCGACGTGGCCTGCGCCGACGGCGAGCTCTGCCTCGCGGGCGTATGCGTCGGCCCATGACGCGAGGCGGGTCGCGGGCGACGGGGCGCTTTCACGCCGACCCCGTCGTCCCGATCACGCGACTCGGCGGCCCCCATGCTTCGCCCAGCGAGGCACAGAGCTCCGTCAAACGACGGCGACGCTCCTGACCCTCGACCTCGCAGATGCGGCGACACTGCAGGTTCATGCCGCCCTCGCGACGGCACAGGGGCCCGCAGTCGAAGGCGCTGTCTCCGTAGGGGATGGCGCGGGGTGGTTGCGGGCGGGGAGGTACTCCCGTGTCCACCTGGGGGGCCAACATGCGCGCAAACCGGCAGCGACGTTCGGCTTCGCTGAGAGCGGCGGCCTGGCGTGCCAAGGCCTCCGCTTGGGCCCGGGCCTCGGCGCTCGCGTCCCGGGCGCATCGGTCCACGAAGATCCGCTGGGCGCGGGCCCGACCTTCGCGAAAGCGTCGCGCTTCCTGCGCGCAGAGCGTCTGGCAAGACTCGCCGGCGGGCCCATGTGCCGAGCACCCCTCGATGCAGGCCGGAACGAAGCCAGGGGGTGTCGCGATGCGCGCGATGTAGTCGAGGGCGAGCCGGCAGCCTCCACCGGGGTCGGGGTGGTCCGGGGGCAAGCGCGGTTCCGCCCAAGGAGCCTCCTCTTCGTCCACTTCGGGTGGCGTCGAGGGCGCGGTGCTGTCGGCCGGTGCGCCCGCGCGGCCTCCGCGCGCCGGGTGCCCACCGATCCCGGGCGCGGAGCACCCACAAGCCGCGAGCGCGGCCAGGGCCCAGGGGCGCAGCCTGCGTCGGACACGGACAACGACGTACCCCGTCGAGGCGTCGCGAATCGGGGTGAAGGAAGGCGAAGGCCGAGCGAACCGCGAGCCGAAGGAGGGAGGCATCGCCCTTCGGACCCGTTCGTCTCGTGGCGCTTGGGTCGGCACCTAGTGCGGGTCGCGTCTGCGCCGCCCGAGAGTAGGCAGCGGAAGCCCCTCGTCCCAGATCTCATCCCCCCGCCGCATCCGCCGGCGGCCCTCGACGACCTGGCGCGAACTGGGTTTAGCTATCTCCGAGAGAGTCGATGATGCGGAGCGACCCGGGGGCGAAGTCGATGCACGGAGGGCTCGGGCTCCCGAGCCGGCGTTCGCGCACGTCGTGGCGCGGGCGTGGGGTGGCCGGCGTCGTGATGCTGCTCGCCGCCTGCGGGAGCGGGCAGACGCATGCCCGCGCCGGGGGCGATGACCCGGCGCGCCCTCCGGTGACGCGCGCCCAGACGGATGCGCAGCCGGCGCCCGCGGCCGAGACGGCGACGCGGGCCTGGCACCCCCGCCGCGCGTCGACGTATGGAGCCCACGGCCGGGGCCGCTGCGAGCTGCACGCGGACGACGTGCTCTGCTCCGGGTCCTTCTTCGGCCACGCGCACCCGATGCGGCCCGCGGCGTGGAGCTTCGAGGGCGCGATCGTGGAGCTCGAGAGCGGCCAGTTCGCTCCCATCTGCGCGCGAACCTCCGCCGGCCACGTGTTCTGCGCGCACTCGGGGGACGACGTCCGGCGCGTTCCCGCCCCACCGGCGGGCGACATGGCCGTGAGCCAGGCCGAAGTCTGCCTCGTGACGACGGGGGGAGAGGTTCGATGCGTCCCGCACGAAGCCGGCGTCTACGCCGACGGCGGCGCGGCCGTCGGTCCCGCGCCCTGGCGGGCGATCCAGGACGCGACGGACATCCGTCGCTTCGATCGCGGATGGTGCGTGCTCCGGCGCCCTCGCCGAGTCGTATCGTGCTGGGGAACGCGCCTGAATCCGTCGGCGTCCTCCGAGCTTCGGACCCTGCGGCCCCATGGGGTCGTGGACTTCATGGGGCACCGGGGCCACGCCTGCGTCGCGCGGTCGAGCGGACAGATCCTGTGTCGCCGCAACGCACGGGGGTGGCGCCTCGGCCGCTCTGCCGTCTACCCGCGCGAGCGCATGCTGGACGTCATGCACGGATGGTACGAGCTACGGGGCACGGGCCCCGGCGAAGTGCGGTTGCTCCAGCCTTCCATGAAGCGCCCGGACCGGCTCTGCGTCGCAAGCTCCGAGGCGATCCGGTGCTGGTCGACGGCGTTGTGGCCCCGGGGCCGTACCTACGTCGAGGAGCGCCGCTCCGACTAGCGTGCGCCTGCGAAACGAGCGTTCGGTGACGTCGCGGGGATTCATGCTGGCCATCGCGGTCGCGCTGTGACCGCACGAGCGCGAGGGAACGCAGACGGACCCTCACGCTGGCCTGAAGCATACGAGCGCCACAGTGGGCACGAGGTTACGTAGCCCCGGCGCGTGTTCGAAGAGCGGGAACACCCAACGGTTCACGAAGCCGCGCGGAAAGCGCGGATAGGGCATCGGCGTGACCTCGGCGATCGATGGCGCCCAACGCCGAAGCGTGGCCTCGAGGTCCCCGCGCCGGATGCCCCAGGGCATGGGAGGCGTCGTGTAGTGGGGCGTCTTCTGCCACCCGCCCGGGCTGAGCGTCTTCTTCGAGAGCCATGGCGGGATGGTGTCGAACATCAGCGCGCCGCCCGGGAAGCGCTCGGCCACGGCTGCGATGAGCGGCGCGAGGTCCCGCGGGTCGAAGTACATGAAGAGGCCCTGGGCCGTGATGAAGACCGGACGATCGGTCGGGACGGCGTCCAGCCAGCTCGGGTCGAGGGCGGAGCACGCAACATGACGGTGCGTCTCGTCCGGCGTGATGAAGGCCTCGCGCACCCGGAGCGCTTCGGGCAGGTCCACGCTCAGCCAGAGGAGACCTTCGCCCTCCACGCGGTAGCGCTGCGTCTCGAGGCCCTCCCCGAGGTTCACGATGACGGCATCCGGGTGCGCCTCGGCGAAGCGCCGGATCTCCCCATCGAAGAGCATGGAGCGGAGCGCATGGGAGGCTTCGCCGGGACCAAACGAACGTTCGTAATCATACTCGAGTGCGCGATAAATGCGGACAGCCTCGGGGTCCTGGAAGATGCCGTCCGCCCGCAGCGCTTCGCTCGCGCGGTTGTGGAGAGTCCAGAGCATGGTCTCTGGAACGCTCTCGAGCGCCGGGTTCATCGCGTCCCTCCGGTCCCTGCGCGGAGCCGGTTGATGCGGTAGCCGCCGACCACCTTCCGCATCAGGCCCGGGACGAGGGCGAGGAGCACGCGGTAGCGCATGGGCATGACCGCGCGAATCTCCTTCGGGGCGTCCACGAAGGTGCGCGAGCGGACGAGCTCGAAGCCCCAGGCCCCGAGCTCCGCCGGATCGTCGCAGCGCCAGCGGAACCAGGCGTCCTTGGGGAGTGTGTTCATGATGCTGTGCTTCTGCCGCTCGAACATGCGCGTCGAGGCCGTATCCGTGACCAGCCAGCTCCCGGGGAAGGCCTCGGCGAGACGCCGAAGGGCCGGCTCGAGATCTTCCGCGCCCAGGTAGATCAGCACCGCCTCGGCCACGAAGCAGACCGGGCCCGGCCGCGTCCGCACCTCCTCGAGCCAACCCTCGTCGAGCACGCTCGCGGCGACCATGGTCCGGCGCTCCGTGTCCTCGAAGAACCGCCGGCGAAGCGCCATGGAGTCCGGCAGGTCGAGCTCGAGCCATTGCGCCCGGCCGTTGTCGAGGCGCTCGTAGCGCGTGTTCAGGCCGGCGCCGATCTCGACCACGGTGCCCTCCGGGTGTGCGGTCAGGAAGGCCTGCACCTCCTCGTCGAAGAGGCGCGCCCGGATCGAGGCGCCGGCGAGGGCGCCGTGCCCGCGCCACTTGTCGAAGTCGTAGTCGAGTGCCTCGGTGATCTCGACGGACTTCGGATCGTCCAGGGCGCCGCGGGGCTTTCGCGTCTCTTCGGCGCGCCCGAGCAGGGGGATGAGAAGGGTCTCTTGGACCGCGCCGAGCTCCACCGGAATCTTCGCTTCCATCGTGCCTCCAGCGGCGAGCGTGGGGGCTCGCCTCGCTCTGGGGTCGGGTCGTCGGGCGACGCGGTGCTTGACGTGGATCGTCACTTATCGCTTAGTAAGCGATAAATCAATGCCCCGAGCGGTGGAAAACACACGGCGGTCCCGGGCCGAGGAGACCCGCGCGGCGCTCCTGGATGCGGCAGAGGCCTGCTTCGCGGAGGCGGGCTTCGAGGCCACGCGCCTCCGGCAGGTCGCGGCCCGGGCCGGAGTCACGCAGCCGCTCATCTTCCACTACTTCGCGTCCAAGGAGGCGCTCTACGCGGCCGTGCTCGAGCGCGCCGTGAGCGCCTACGAGGCAGCGCAAGCGGAGCAATGGGCCCGCTCGCCCACGGACCCGGCCTTCTTCACCGAAGGCCTCCGGGTGCTCTTCACGTGGGTGGGCGCTAACCCGCGCCTCGTCCGCCTGGCGCGCTGGGGCCGCCTCGAGGGGCGCCTCCCCATGCTCCCTGGCGGCGACGCGCTCATGCTCCGCGTGCGCCAGCGCTTCCTCGACGCGCAGGCCGCGGGGCTCGTCCGCCCGGGCGTGTCCATCGACGCCGCCCTCCTGGTGATCGACGTGCTCTTCAAGGGCTTCTGGGAGCGGACGGGCGACCCGGGCCCCCTCGATGTCGCCGCCCTCGCGGACGACTATTTCGCCCTCGCCCTGGAGATGGTGGTGGGGACCTTGCTCGCGCCAGCCCCGGGCCGGTGAAGCGCGCCGTGCGGGGTCGGTTCCCTCGCACCCAACTTGCACTATTGCGAGTTTATGCAAGTATGCAGGCGAAACCGTGTTGCCCACCCCTCCCGGCCCCGTGAGCGAGGTGCATGACGCCGTCGAGGCCCATGCCCATCCGCCCTCCGACCTCGTAGTCCCGGATGAAGGGGCCCTCCACGGCGTCGCGGCGCTCTTTCGTGCGCTCGCCGATCCCGGGCGCCTGCGCACGCTCCTCGCGCTCGGCGAGGGCGAGGTCTGCGTATCGGAGCTCGCCGAGGCCACGGGCGACGGCCTCCCGCTGACCTCGCAGCGCCTTCGCGTGCTGCGCGCCGAGAACCTCGTGCGCCGGCGCCGCGACGGGCGCCACGTCTACTACGCGCTCGCCGACCATCACGTCGTCGAGCTCGTTCGCAATGCCCTCGAACACGCCCTCGAGCAGGGCGAACGGTGAGATCATGAGCCACGACGCGAACCACACGCACGGCCCGAACTGCGGCCACACGGCCGTTCGGCACGGCGACCACGTCGACTACCTCGTCGACGGCGTCCTTCACCACCCGACGGAGCAGGGCTGCGTCGAGCACGTCCTCGACGGCCCCACGGAGTGCACGTCGGGCCACACCTGCGCCGGCCACGACCCGGGCCATCGGCACGGCCCTGGCTGCGGTCACGAGGCGGTGAAGCACGGAG
>JBCDGX010000304.1:0-6994 GCA_038750805.1 Myxococcota bacterium | reverse complement strand
CGCCGCCGCGGGCGATGGCGGCGCGAGCCTCCTCGGCGCCGGGTATGTCGTCGGGCCAGCCGTCGCTGACCACGACGATGAGGTCCGGGTCCCGCGCTTCGGCCTCGCTCATGGTCCGCCAGAGCGCCGACGAGCGGCCGTCGATGCTCCGGAGCTGATCTTCGAGGGCGCTCAGGTCCGTGGTCCAGGGCTGGAAGGCGGCTCCGAGGACCGACGCCGAGACCTCGGCGTTGGGGAAGGCGAAGACCTGGCGCCCCACGTCGAGGCCGAGCTGCACGGCGTTCTCCCCGGTGAGCTCCGGGGGCATGGAGAGCGAGAAATCGAAGACGAGCTGCACCCGGAGCCGCGCGGTGTTGCGCCGGAGCCGGTGGAACCTACGCGCCCCGTCTTCCTCGACCCGGAAGGGGCGACCGCTCAGGCCCTCGACGCTCGCGCCCTCCGCGTCGCGGAGGTCGACGCTGAGGCGCACCTCCGGGAAGGTCGCCGCGTCGGCGCTTACCGTGGCGCTCGCGACGCGCGCGAGAAGCTCGGTCTCGTCCTCGTCCACGGGGAAGGGGACGCCTTCGATGCGGAGGTCGCCCTCGGGCGTCACCTCCACGCGCTCGCCGCGGACGTTGAGAGGCGCGCCGACGGCGTTCAGGGCCATGCGCACGTCCTCGTCCACGCCGTCCCCGGCGAGCTCGAGGACCGGGAGGCGCGCGCCGACGTCCTCGGGGCGGACGAGGAGGAGCTCGCGGAAGCCGAGGATCGGCGGCGCGCGGACGACGACGCGGCGCCCCGCGACCTCGTCGGTCCCGAACGTGCGTTCGACGAGCGTCACGTCCTCGCCGGCGGCGTCCGTGTGGTTGCGCCGGGCCCAGAGGCGAACGCTCACCTCGTCGTAGGGGCCGAAATCGCGCGGGCCGAAGCGCTCGAGGTCCCCGAGGGTGGCGTCGGGGAAGACGGCGTTGGCGGCGGTCGGGACGCCGTCGAGCTCGACCACGGCGAGGGGCGTGAAGCCGTCGAGCTCCGCTTGCGGTGCGAAGGGATCGTCCGGCGCGAGCGCATCCGTGATCGCGGCGGCCCAGGGCGCGACGACGCCCCCGCCCGGGTCGACGATGGCGAGCGCGGAGGCCGGGAGCGCGTCGACGCCGAGCATCCCCTCCCAGCGGCGGAGATCCTCCGGGGTCACCGGCGGGGCGAAGGAGCGGGCGGGGAGGCTCGCGAAGACCGAGCTGGCGTCGCGCCGCTCGAAGGGGAGGATGACCGATTGCACGCTGGCCTCGAAGCCGGCCTCCCGGAAGAGCTGGACCAGGAGCGCGGCCTTGTCGTGCACGGTGCCGACGCCGCTCCGGAGCGTGGCGCGCGGTCCCCAGCCGGGACCCGTGAAGTCCATTCCCGCGCTCTTCGGGAAGACCGCGATGCGGTCGCGGACGAAGGCGAAGATGGCGTCGGCGTCGCCCGCCGCGACGACCTCGGCCGCGCGCGCGGGGAGATGATCGGGGCTCGCGCGGACCCGCTCCTGGAGCTCGGCCCAGACGTCGAACACGTCGCTCGCGGCGCCGGCGTCGGGACCCGCGTCGAGGCCGGCGTCGCGGAGGCCGGCGTCCGGCATCGCGGCGTCGGGCTCGGCCGCGCCGGAGCCCCCGCAGGCCACCGCCAGGCTCGTCGCGAGCGCCAGCCAGCGCGGCGATGAGACGGTCGAAGTCGGTGCGCGCATGGAACCCCCCCTTTCGAGCTTATCCGACACGCGCGTCGGGGATCTGCCCGGCCCGGGCGTTACCAGGCCGTCGGTGTCGCGCCGCGGAGGCGAATCAGCTCACGCATCTGCTGCGTCATGCGCCGATGATGGCGGTAGGCGAAGGCCGGCGAGGCAGGCGCAGGGACCCCGGGGAAGAGAAGGGCGACCGCGAGGAAGCGACGCCATCGGCGTACGGGGACGTCATGCGCCAGCAGGCCGTTCTGAAGACGTCGCGAACGCCGAAGCAGCGCGATGGTATGCACGAGGAAGACCGTCGCGCCGGTCAACAACAGGCTGTTCCCGATGGTCCGCTGCCGGTCCGTGAGCTGCCACGTCAGGACCGTGACCACGTAGGCCATCATGCCAGCGCCGAAGATCCCGTAGCCGACGTAGGCACCCCCGAGGAGGCCCCGCGCGACCCGCTTCTCGCGGAAGAGCTCGCGATCGAGGAAGAGGATCTGCCCCGGTGAGAGGGGCTTGGCGATGACCGTGAGGCGGCTCCGGCGGCCCCAGGGCAGGGCGACGGGCTCGGCCTCCCGCGGGGGCGGCGCGAAGCCCACGGACGTGGCGGGAGGGACGACGGCGGGAGCCGTCCGCGGCGGAGGCGGCGGCAGGTGGCCGGCGCCCTGCGCCTCGGCGAACGCAGCGAGACCAAGGGCCAGGCCGAGGCCGAGCCAGACAAAAGACAAGCGCATGGCGGCAGCGTACCGCCCCTTCCAGCGAGCGCTCAGGGACGCGCTTCGAAGGCCTCGAGCATCAGCGTGGTCATCAGCGCGCGAAAGCCCGCCTTCGCCTGGCGCGAGCCCTCGAGGCGCACGTGCTCGTTCCGGAAGTCGCGGAGGCGGAGCTCCCCGCCCGCGGCCGCCATCAAGGGCTCGTAGGCGGAGTGCACCGTGACGGCCGGAGCAGTCGCCTCGCCGTAACGGACCTCGACCTCGCCGGCGTCGATGCGGATCGCGAAGGGCTCCTCGTCGAGGCGGAGCTCGGCCTCGAGCGTGAGGTCCTCGGGCACCACGCGAGCGAGGCCGTTCTGGAGAGTCACCGCCGCGAGCCGGAGGTGCTCGCCCCGGCGCACCTCCTCGTCCGGCGGGAAGGCCATGCCCAGGCGCGCGAGCTCCCAGAGCACGCCGTCCGTGCGCCGGCCGAGCTCCGTGAGCGCGTAGAGGCCGTCCTCCTTGGTGACGAGCCCGTCGCTCCGGAGCTTCTCGAGGCGCGTCGTCAGCAGGTTCGTCGCGAGGCCTGGCAGGCCGCCACGCAGGTCGCCAAAACGCATGGGCCCGGCGTGGAGATCGCGGAGGAGGAGCAGGCTCCAGCGATCGCCGACGCGGTCGAGGGCTCGGGCGATGGGGCAGAGGGAGCGATAGCTGCGCGCCATGCGGGGAGCTTAGGGCGTCTCGCGCTCTCCGCTTGACACTTTAAAAGTTAAACTTACAAGCATGCCCAGACCCCAGACCGCCCGACGCCGGGCGTGGAGGCACGCATGTCCGATCTCGAAGAGCTGCTCGAACGCAACCGCGCGACCCAGCGCCACCACGAGGTGCTCCCCATCCTCCCGAGGCGATCGCTGATCGTGGTGAGCTGCCTCGACGCCCGCACGGACCCGACGCACTTCCTCGGCCTCGCGCCGGGGGAGGCGCTGGTGCTTCGGAACGTGGGCGCGCGCGTGACCCCGGAGATCGCGCTCCAGATCGCCTTCATCGCGGCGATCTCCCGCAAGAACGGTGGGCCGCCGCCCACCCTGATGCTCGTTCACCACACGAACTGCGGCGCGGAATCGCTGGCCCGGGCGGAGGTGCGCGAGGCCATGGCGGGCTCCGTCGGCGTCGCGGCCGAAGGCCTCGAAGCCTTCGCCATCGGGGACCACGACGCGAGCCTCCGGGAGGATCTCGGGCGCCTCCAGGCCTCCCCCTACGCGCTCGGCGGCGTGACCGTGAACGGGCTCCGCCTCGACCACACGACGGGCGGCCTCGACCTCCGCTTCACGGAGGTGCTCGCGTGACGAAGCCGACGATCCTGGTCACCACGGCCAACGGGCGGACGGGGCGCGTCGCGGTTCGCGAGCTCCTCGCCGCCGACCATCCGGTGCGGGCGCTCGTGACGCGCGAGGACGCCCGCGCGGCGCGGCTTCGCGCGGCCGGGGCCGAGGTCGTGGTGGGGAGCCTCTACGATTGGCGCGACCTCCGCCGGGCCATGCGGGGCGTTCAGCGGGCCTATCACTGCCCGCCCTTCGACGCGCGGCACCTGCACTCGTCGAGCCTCGTCGCGCTGGCGGCGGAGGCCGAGGGGCTCGAGGTCGTCGCGCTGATGAGCGGGTGGAACCCGCACGCGACGCATCCCTCGGTGATGCAGCGGGAGCATTGGATCGCGAACAACCTCTACCGGCGCCTGCCCGTGGAGGTGATCCACGTGAACCCGGGCATGTTCGCCTTCCCCTACTTCCTCGGGCTGCCGATGGTCGTGCACTTTGGTGTGCTGGCGCTCCCGATGGGCGAAGGCCGAAACGCCCCGCCCTCCGCCGAGGACATCGGCGCCGTGGCCGCGCACGCGCTCCTGCGACCGGAGCGCTTCGTGGGCCGCTGCCTCCGTCCGACGGGGCCACGCCTGATCACCCCCGCGGAGGCGGCCGAGGCCATGGGCCGGGTGCTCGGGAGGCGCGTGCGCTACCAGCCCGTCTCGACGCGCATGTTCATCAAGGCAGCGCGCGCCCAGGGCTTTCCGCTCTTCCAGATCGCCCAGGTGCGGCACTACGCCGAGGAGCTCCGCCGGGGCGTCTACGCCGACGTCAGCGATCACGTCCACGAGGTCACGGGGCGGCCGCCCGAGCCCTTCGAGGCGACGGCCGAACGCTACTTCGCGCGCCCTGGGCTCGTGATGCCGGGCCTCGCGCGCGGGAGCCTCGCCGGGGCGCTAGGCCTCGCGCTTCGCATGATGCTCACGCGGGCGCCGGACCTCGATGCCTGGGAGGCGACGCGGGACTATCCGCGCATCGCGGGGGGCGAGCTGGCGCACGAGAGCGCGACCTGGCGCGGCGCGCGCGAGCGGCGCGAGCTGGTTCTGCTCCCGCCGAAGGCGACGACCTGACGCTCCCGGACGCCGGGGGTCACGCGAGTCGAGCGGTGAGCCGCCCGGTCGTGTGGCCCTCGGCGAGAGCGCCGCAGGGCATGCCGGCGAGGGAGCGGGCCTTCCGGCTCATGCCTGCGCCGCGGGGGCAGCGCCGAGGAAGAAGCCACGGTCGCGGCGCTCGTGAGCGAGGCGCGGATCGACGCCGGCGGCCTCGAGGCACATCGCGAGCACGAGGCGGCGGTGGAGGCCGGAGGTGGGCGTGGGGGCGTTGGCGAGCATGGCGCGGGAGGCGCTGGCCGTGAGGGGGCGGGGGGTCATCGGTCGTCTCCAGGGGGGAAGGTGCCGGCGTTGCCGACGACCCAGACATCCGATGCGCCCGTGGTGGCGACCGTGGAGAGGAGCGTGGAATCTTGGACCCGATGGTCCCTTGCGCACCGCACGCCAGCCGAAGGTTCGGCCTCATCGCACTCGCCGGGCTCGTCCTCGGTGCCAGCGGCTGCGCGAGTGACCCTGACCAACACACGGCGCCCGCAGAACACACGAGAAGCGCGGCCTTCGCGCCATCGCTTCAAATTGCGATCGATGACCTGCCCTTCGTCCTCCCACATCCCGACGGGGACATCCTCACCGAGGTTGACGGCTACGAGGTCCGAGTCGGGGCTCATCTCCGCGACGCGACAGAAGACGCTTCCGCGCGCTGGGAGCTGACGGTTCGCGTCACGCGGGGCGACTTCGCGACGGAGTCGATCTTCGACCTCATCGCCCCACGAGACCGCGCCAGGGTTCTCTTCGGGGACAGCAGGGTCGACCTCGAGGCCGATTGGATGGCGCTGACGCGCCCATAAAGAAAGGGCGGGTCCGCAGCGCGGCCCGCCCCTTCTGCCGAACTCCCCAGGGGGAGTCAGCGACGCATCACTGCGTCGAGACCTCCCAAGAGAGCTCGATGATACAAGTACTGTCCATTCGTTCTATTCTCCCCCGGCAGAGCCGGCACCCCGGGGTGGCTGGCCGCGATGGGCTGCACCTCGCGCAGGGCGTTCCTGTTACCGCGGCAGAGCCGCGTCGGGTGGCGAGCGAGACGTTCCGAAGCGCGCCACGGCTGTGACGGCTCGTTCGGATTCGCACCAATGCGGGGCAGATGGCCCAACTCTCGCTCTGTCTCCAAGGTGGGCGAGCAGCGACTGGCTGCTCGGGTAGCCACCTGCTCCATCTATACTGTCACCCCACGGTGGCTGCCAGCGTCGAAGGCGTCCTTTCCTGGGCGAAAGCCCCCTTCGACCCCGGGATCATTCGGTTTCTTCGCGGGCTACCCTCGGCGAAGACGGATCGAAGCGCCCACACCGCCCGTCCCGCGCGGATCACCGCTGAGCCAGTCGGCGCACGAGCGCGGCGAAGACCGGAGCCGCGGCGCTCCCGCCGGTGAGCTCGGGCCCTCCTTCCACGCGCACGACGGCCACCCGCCCCGGTGGGAAGAAGCCCGCGAAGAGCGCCGCGCGCCCGTCCTCGAGGCGCGCCGTGCCGGTCTTGCCGCCGACGTCGACGCCTTCGACCCGAGCGTTCGTGCCGGTACCTTCGCGTACCGCGGCCCGGAGCGCGTCCTTCACGGCGCGCGCGCTGAGCGCTCGAAGCGCGCGGAGCGACTCACCGGTCCCGTCGGCGCTCGGCCAGCGCGTGCGCCCATCGTTCGCCACGGCCGCGTAGGCCACCGCCAGATGCAGCAGCGAAGCTTCGATGCCGAGGCCCGCCGCCCACGGCCGCGCCTCCGGCCTCAGCTGGCCCCAATCGGGCACGGGCAGGTTCCAGGCGGGGGGCGGGGGCAGCACCAGCCCCGGCACCTCCTGTCCATAAAGAAATGCTGAATATATCAAGGTTGTCTATAGTTGCACTGGCAGGAACTTGAATGCGTTCATTGTTCTCAACTATTACACCTGTACCGATAACAGCAGGTTGTTCGTAATTAGCATTTGCGACGCTATTGTAGATTGCATTGTTTCCGCTGCCTGAGCTATCTGTCGCTGTTGGCTCTCCTGCGATTTCATCAAGGCGCCAGTGGCCGACAAGGCCGGAGGGGACGATTTGGGTCGTTGTGGATGCAGGTGGTATATAAGGCGTGGTTGTTGCTGTGATAAGAGTGCCGCTTTCTGTAAAACCGCCAGTTGTGCCTTTATTTGTGTGCCAGTTATCTGTATCACCGGAAAAGAAAAATTCTGG
>JBCDGX010000303.1:0-6999 GCA_038750805.1 Myxococcota bacterium | reverse complement strand
GCCGGGGCGGCGCCACGCCCCAGAGCATGGCACGGGCCCCCGGGCCCAGCCATGGCCGGCACCGTCGTAAGGCTCAGGCAATTGACAGTGGGGGGGCTCCAAGTACCATCGCCTGAACTCGATTCGGGCCCGCGCATCCGCGCCCTCTTGGCCTCGTAACCGCTCGAATACCCTCGCGATGTACAAGCTCGTCATCTCGGACGACGAAGGGAAGACCACGGTCGTCCCGCTGGTACGCGACGAGATCTCCATCGGCCGCCAGGAGGGGAACACCATCCGCCTCACGGAGCGGAACGTGTCCCGGCGCCACGCGCTGCTCCGGCGCACGGACGAGGGCTACGCGGTCGTCGACCTCGAGTCCTACAACGGCATCCGCGTCAACGGGCAGCGCATCGCCGGTGACGCGAGCCTCGCGGCGGAGGACCAGGTCGCCATCGGCGATTACGTGGTCACGCTCAAGCGGGACGAGAGCGCCCGGCCCCCGCCGGAGCCGACGACGGAGACGCCGAGCGGGCCTCCGGCGCGCCTCGTGATGCTCACGCCGCCGGCCCCCGGCGCCGAGTTCGCTCTCGGCCGGGACGGCAAGCGCATGGGCCGGGCCGAGGACCTCGACATCTGGATCAACCATCGGTCGATCTCCCGCGAGCACGCCGTGGTGCGCGTCGACGGGGACCAGATCCGCGTGGTGGACCTCCAGTCCGCGAACGGCCTGCGGCACAACGGCGTGGACGTGGCCGAGGCCCTGCTGAAGCCGGGGGACGTGCTCGAACTCGGCCAGGTGCGCTTCCGCTTCGTCGGGGCCGGCGAGACCTACGTCTTCGATCCCGCGGACGCGCTGCCCATCGAGACCATCGTCGACGCGCCGGCGCCCTCTCGGACGCCCCTCGTGCTCGCACTGCTCATCCTCGTCGTCGCGGTGATCGGCGGCGCCGTGATCGCCCTCGGCGGCGACGAGGGGCCCGGCACGGCCGAAGGGCCCGCCGCGGGCGGCGCCGTGGCGGCGAGCCCCGGGGCGCGCACGGACGAAGCCCTCGCGCGCTGCCAGGGGCACGTGGAGGCAGGGCGCTGGGCGGACGCCATCGCCGCCGCCAACGAGGCCCTCGGCCTCGACCCCGCCAGCCCCGACGCCGAGACCTGCCGCCGGCAAGCGCAGGACGCGCAGATGCAGGCCGAGGCCTTCGACGCCTGCGTGGCCGCCCATCGCGCCGGGGAGATCGACGAGGCCTATTTCGCCTGCGCCGAGCTCGACGCCGACTCGGCGCTCGCGGCGCGCCCGCAGGTGCGGGACGTCGCGCTGACCTATGCGGCCCATCATCTCGAGCTCGCCGAGGCCGCCGCGGACGCCGGGGACGCCGAGGGGGCGGCTCGGGAGGCACGCATCGCGCTCACGGTCGAGAACGCCGCGCCGGCCGTCCGGGCCCGCGCGGAGGAGCTCGCGGCGGGCGCCGAGGTGACGGAACCCACGCCGCGCCCCGGCCGCGGGGTACGCCGCCCGCGGGTCGCGAGCGCCCGCGCCGCCGCGCCCGAGGAGGCCCCGGAGGTCGCCCCGGAGCCCGCCGCGAGGGTCGATCCCCGGGAGGTCGTGCGGGAGTGCAGCTACGACAACCGCTGCATCGCTCGGAACCTCGCCGGACGCGCCAACAGCCCGCAGACGCTCTCGCTTCTCATCGAGACCTACCGGCAGCTCGGCAATACCGGCGCGATGCAGCGGGAGATGCGGAGCTTCGTCCGCCGTTACCCCGATGACGCCCGCGCCGAGCGCTACCGGCAGCAACTCCCTTGAAGTGGCCGGGAAACGTGGAGCGGGGTACCGTGAGAGACCCCGCTTGTTGGGTGTTTCCGGTCTGTTGCACTCGCTTGCGGCGGCATGCTACGCCCCGCGCTGCGCGGGGTACGGCTCTGCGAGGAGGATGAGAGTTTGATGCGGCGATGGTTTTCGCGCGCGCTCCTGGCGGCCGCCTTCGGGGTCGTCTTCATGCCCGCACAGGCAACCGCTCAGCAGCTGGAGCTGGGTGGGGCGGACCTGCATCTCTTCCGGCCGGCGATCGACTCGAAGGGTCACTTCACCGTCAACGGCTCGGACATCCTCGGTCACCGGGACTTCAGCTTCGGCCTGGTCCTGGACTACGGCCGGAACATCCTCGACTTCGACGGGTACGAGGATGCGGGGGACGTCCCGACGGCGGACGCCTCGCGGACGAGCCACATCGTCGACAACTACTTCACGGGCACCCTGGCCGCGAACTACGGCATCAAGAACTGGGTCGTCGTCGGCTTCCAGCTGCCCATCGCGTTGATCAGCGGTCCCGCCGTCGAGGTGCCGGGCTTCTATAACGCCCCGCAGGGCGAGGACGACGAGCCCCGGGGCCTCGACAGCCAGGGCATCGGCGACCTGACGCTGCACGCGAAGGTGCGCTTCACGCGCGCGGAGCGGGACCCGCTCGGCTTCGCCGCCGTCCTGCGCCTTCAGATCCCCACGGGCGACGACTCGACCTTCCGCGGCGAGCCCGGCTTCACGGTCTGGCCCTCGTTCGTGACCGAATGGCGGCCCATCCGGCGCATCCGCCTGAGCGGTGAGCTCGGCTACCGCTTCAACGCCGGCGACGGCGCGGCCTTCCCCGTGGGCGCGCGCACCATTCCCACGAACTCGACGAACGCGACGGACGCCGGCTTCGAGCCGGCCAACCCGGCCTCGACGACCTACGACGACCTCCTGACCTACGGCGTCGGCGCCTCCTTCCGCATCGCGGACAGCCTCGATCTGGTCGCCGAGGTCTACGGGACGAGCTTCCTCAGCGCGCTCGGCGACGAGGGCGCGACGAGCATCGAGGCCATCGGCGGCCTGAAGATCTTCGTGCAGCAGTCGAGCTACCTCCAGCTCGGCGCCGGCGGCGCGATCACCCCGACGAGCTACCAGGCGGCGAACCTCCGCTTCACCGCGGGCTTCGTGTTCGAGCCGAGCATCGGCGACCGGGACGGCGACGGCTTCAAGGACGACGTCGACCAGTGCATCAACGAGCCCGAGGACTACGACACCTTCGCCGATGAGGACGGCTGCCCGGATCCGGACAACGACCGCGACGGCATCATCGACGACCTCGACGAGTGCCCGCTCGTTCCCGAGGACCGGGACGGCGAGGCGGACGACGACGGCTGCCCCGAGGGCAACGAGGGCGACCGCGACGGCGACGGCATCCTCGACAACGTCGACGATTGCCCGGACGACCCCGAGGACCGCGACGGCTTCGAGGACGAGGACGGCTGCCCGGACCTCGACAACGACGAGGACGGCATCCTCGACACGGACGACCTCTGCCCGGACGACCCGGAGGATCCGGACGATTGGGAGGACCTCGACGGCTGCCCGGATCCGGACAACGACGAGGACCGCTTCCTCGACGTGGACGACAACTGTCCGAACGATCCGGAGACCTACAACGGCTACGCCGACGAGGACGGCTGTCCGGACGATGGTCTGGTCATCGTGACCGACTACGGCATCGAGATTCTCGAGCGGATCATGTTCGAGACGGACAGCGCCGAGATCCAGCCGCGCTCCTTCCGCATCCTCGATGCGGTCGCCGCGACCCTCGAAGGCAACCCGCAGATCGCGCTCGTCGAGATTCAGGGTCACGCCGATGAGCGCGGCGACGACGAGTACAACCTCTCGCTCACCCAGGACCGAGCGGCGAGCGTCGTGGAGGCGATGGTCCAGCGGGGCGTCGACCGTAGTCGGCTTCGGAGCGCGGGCTACGGCGAACGCTGCCCCATCGACCCGCGCAGCAACGCGCGCGCCTGGGACAAGAACCGGCGCGTGGAGTTCAAGATCATCGAGTACGATAACGGCCCTCCCGAGAATGCGCCGCCCATCGTGTGCGAGGCAGGCGCCGACCTGACCCCGAACTAAGCGGGCCGTGGGCGCGACACGGCGCCCGCGCCGTCGCGCGCTCGTCACGTGTGGATTGATCCGAGAGCCGAGGGCGGTATTCTCGTCCAGGGTCGTGCCCGGAGCGGGCGCGCCCACGGCGGTTGGGAAGAGTAGAAAGGTCGATGTCTCGGGAGCGGTTCCGTGAGTTGATGGAGGAGGCGGTGGTCGGCCTCCCCCACGACATGAAGAACGTGCTGCGGGTGGTCGAGGACGCCGAGGTGGACGACGAGAGTCGGATCCTCGTGGCGGGCTCGCTGCTCCACGTGCTCTCGCGGGGGACGGCGATCCCCGGCGTGCGCGGGCACCTCCAGCACGCCGGCTCGGTGCTGCTGATCCGCCTCGCCCTCGAGCGCGCCTGCGCCGAGTCGGCGGAGGCGATGGCGAAGCATCGCGAGGGCGCGCCGGACCTCTTCGACGCGCTCGAGGAGCAGCTCGAGGTTGCCCGGGCCTTCCTCGGCGAGGGCATGAAGCTCCTCGAGGACACGCGCGGAAAGCTGCCGAAGCTGAACCACGAGGGGCACGCGGCCGAGGCCTGCGTGCGCGATGACGAATCGGTCAACTGGCTCTACGACGCCGTGATCGAGGCGCCCGTCGAGATCTTCGAGGACCACGACGAGGAAGACATCCAGCGCGAGCTGAAGGGCGTCGAGCAGATCCGGAAGTCGCTCCTCCGGCGCCTCGGACGCTGAGCCCGGCGCGGCGCCGGGTCTGCTATGGTGCGCCGCATGTCGACGGGCGAAGGAGCCCCCAAGGGGCAGCCCGCTGCGCGCGAGTCCGGCGACCGGCACGCCCACGTGGCCGCGGCGAGCCCCCCGGAAGGAGCGCCCTCGGCGGTGCATCGGATGCCCTCGCTGGCCGATGACGATCCGCTCATCGGCACGGTGCTCGACGGTCGCTACCGCGTCGAAGGGGTGATCGGCGCGGGCGGCGTGGGCGTCGTCTACCGGGCCCAGCACGCGGGCCTCGGGCAGCAGGTGGCCGTGAAGGTGCTGCGCCACGGCTTCGAGGACCTCGCGCTCGTGCGGAAGCGCTTCGAGCGCGAGGCCAAGGTGCTGAGCGCGCTCGCGCACCCGAACATCGTCGCGCTGCGGGACTTCGGCATCGACGCCGGCGTGCCCTATTTCGTGATGGACCTGCTCGAGGGGCGGCCCCTCGACGAGCTCCTCGACGCGCAGGGGCCGCCGGAGCCGGCGCGGGCCATGGCGATCTTCCGCGGCGTGCTGCGGGGGCTGAGCTACGCGCACGAGAAGGGCGTGCTCCACCGCGACCTCAAGCCGGCGAACGTGTTCCTCCAGGCGCTCCCGGACGATCCGGACCACGTGCGCCTGCTCGATTTTGGCCTCGCGAAGCTGAACGACCCGGAGCCCGGCGCCGAGAGCGAGCCAACGCTCACGCGGAGCGGGATGGTGCTGGGGACGCCGGCCTACATGGCGCCGGAGCAGGCGAGCGGGTCGCCCGTCGACGGGCGCGCCGACGTGTACTCGGCGGGCGTGCTCCTCTTCGAGCTCCTCGTGGGCATGCCGCCCTTCCGGGCGGAGCGGCGCACGGAGCTGCTGCGCGCGCACATGATCGAGCCCGTGCCGGACCCACGGGACCTCCGGCCGGGCCTCGAGATCCGCGAGGAGCTGAAGGACGTGCTCCTGAAGGCCATGGCGAAGGAGCCGGCGGATCGCTACGCGAACGCCGTCGAGCTGCTCGCGGCCATCGACGCGCTTCCCCTCGCGGTGGCCGTCTACCAGCGGCCTTCGGGCACCGACGCGACGCGCGCCTCGACGACCTCGCCGCGCGCCCTCGACCGGCCGTCCACGGACCGTGCGACGCAACCGATGGCGCGGGCTCGGCGCGGGGGGGCGTGGGTGCCCGTCGTCGCGCTGCTCGCCGTCGCGGTGGCGGCGGCCTTCGTCTTCACCCGCGGCGAGGAGCTGCCCGAAGCGATCGAGCCGCCGCCGGTGAACGCCCCGGCTGCCCTGGCCGAGCCCGCGGCCGACCCTCCGGTCCCGCCGGGGCTCTCGAGCGAGCTCCTCGATCTGCACGCGGCGCTCTTCGACGGCGAGGAGCTCGACCGGGACGCGCATCGGGCGCTCCGCGCCTACCAGCAGGCGCATCCGGACGACGCGCGGCCCTCGATCTTCCTCGCGCAGGATTACGCGCGACGCGGGAGCTGGCGCGGGGTCATCGAGCGCTACCGCATCGCCGTCGCGCGGGACGAGGCGGCGGTACGGGAAGACCCCTTCGCGCCGCTGCACCTGGTCCGCGTCGTCGAGAAGGGCACGGAGCGCCAGGCCGCGCAGGCGACGCGCCTCCTCCGCGAGGTGTTCGGGCGCGGCGCCCTAGACGCCCTGGCCGAAGCCCGGGCGACGGCGACCTTCGAGGGCCGGACGCGCCTCGACGCGCTGGCGGCCGAGCTCGCTCCGTGAGCGCGGGCGCCCGGCGCTCTCGTGCCGGGCGAGGAAGGCCATGACCTCGGTCAGGGCGCCGGGGGCGTAGAGCCGCGGCCTCCGGCCTCCGGCCGTGGCCTCGAGCGCGGCGCGCGGCGACGGCGCGTCCGTGGTGTCCAAGACGGCGTCGGCGAAGGAGCCCGTGCGCGTGACGACGAGGAGGGCGACCTCGGCCCGGCTCCCGCCGGGTCCCGGTCGCTCGGCGACCACGAGGTCCGTACGGACGAGGCCCTCCGGGGCGCGCGCGGGGTGGAGGCGAAGGCGCGCGTCCTGCCAGCGGCCGTCGGCGGCGACGTGTACGACCCGCTCGAGTGCCGGCCCCGTCGCGCCCGGGTGGCGGAGCGTGCGGGCGAAGCGCTCGAGGGCCGCGAGCCGGTTCTCCGGACGGCGCGGGAGCAGCCCCCGATGCGCGGCGACGAAGACGAGGGCGAGGGGCACGAGGCCGTGGGCCACCCGCACGGGGCCGGCGACGAAGTCCCCCTCGGGCGCGAGGCCGAGGAGGGAGAGGAGGGCGAGGGCCCCGAGGAGCCCGCCCACGCCGGTCGCGTCGTGGAGCGCGAGGAGTCGGTCCAGGGCGCCGCGGCGCCGCTCCCGGAGGCGTGCGGCCCGCGTCACGGGCACCCAGGCGCCGAG
>JBCDGX010000302.1:0-7008 GCA_038750805.1 Myxococcota bacterium | reverse complement strand
GCGAGCTCGGCGGCTTCGAGGACCGGGCGCGCACGATGATGCGCCTCGCGCCGGAGGCCCTCGCGCCCCTGGACCCCGGGCCGAAGGAGGGGTTTCGGCGCTCGATTCGTCGCGAGCCCCTCGGCCTCGTGCTCGTGCTCGCGCCGTGGAATTACCCCTGGCTGACGGCGGTGAACGCGATCGTCCCGGCGCTCCTGGCGGGGAACACGGTGCTCCTGAAGCACTCGGACCAGACGCCGCTGGTGGCCGAGCGCATGAGCGAGGCCGCGAAGGAGGCGGGCCTACCGCCCGGCGTCTTCGCCCACGTGCACGCGTCGCACGTCATGGTCGCGCACATGGTCGCCGATCCGCGCGTGGCCTTCGTCGCTTTCACCGGCTCCGTGGCCGGGGGGCACGCCGTGCAGCGCGCCGCCTCGGAGCGCTTCGTCGGCATCAACCTCGAGCTCGGTGGCAAGGACGCGGCTTACGTCCGTGAGGACGCGGATCTGGCGCAGGCCATCGCGACCACGGCCGAGGGGGCCTTCTACAACGCGGGCCAGAGCTGCTGCGGCATCGAGCGCATCTACGTGCACCGGGACCGCTACGAGGCCTTCGTCGAGGGCTTCGTCGCCGAGGCCCGGCGCCTCGTGCTCGGCGATCCCCGGGACGCGGCCACGACGCTCGGCCCGCTCGTGCGCGTGCGGAACGCGGAGGCCGTGCTTCGGCACGTGGACGCCGCGATCGCGGCCGGCGCCCGGGCCCACCTCGGGGCGGACGAATTCCCCGAGGCGGCGGCCCGCGGGCTCCCCTACCTCGCGCCGCAGGTGCTCACGGAGGTCGACGAGGGCATGGAGCTCATGCGTGAGGAGACCTTCGGTCCCGTGGTCGGCATCGCCCCCGTGGCGGACGACGCGGAGGCCGTGAGGCGCATCGACGCGAGCCGCTACGGGCTCACGGCGGCGCTCTTCACCCGGGACCTCGAGCGCGCCGAGGCGCTCGCCGCGGAGCTCGAGGTCGGGACCGTGTTCGCCAACCGCTGCGATTACCTCGACCCGGAGCTCGCCTGGGTGGGCGTGAAGGACTCGGGGCGCGGCGTGTCGCTCAGCCGCGTAGCCTTCGAGGCCCTCACCCGACCCAAGAGCCTGCACTTCCGGGTGCTATGAGCGCGGGCGCGCGAGAGAAGGACGAGGGCGATGAAGGTACTGGTGACGGGCGCGACGGGGTTCATCGGCGCGCATACCGTGAAGGCGCTGGTCGATGCCGGGCACGAGGTACGTGCCACGGTGCGCAGCGAGGGCTCGCGGGAGCGAGGGGAGAAGGCTCTCGAGGCGCTGGGCGCGCCGAACGTGGAGCTCGTCATCGCGACCCTCGACGACGACGCGGGGTGGGCCGAGGCCGTCGCCGGCATCGAGGTCGTGCACCACGTCGCCTCGCCGGTGCCCGTGGAGCAGCCGAAGGACAAGAACGAGGTCATCGAGCCGGCGCGGGACGGGGCGCTTCGCGTGCTGAGGGCCGCGCGGGAGGCCGGCGTCCGCCGGGTCGTTCTCACCTCGTCGGTTGCAGCCATCGCCGGCCAGCCGACGCTCGCGAAGAGCCACTTCGGCGCGGACGATTGGACGGACCTCAGCGTGCCGGGCGTCTCGCCCTACGTGGAGAGCAAGACGCTCTCCGAGCGGGCCGCGCGGGACTTCGTGAAGGAGGGCGGGCCCGAGCTCGTCACCGTGTGCCCGGGCCTCGTGATGGGGCCGCTCGTCGGCGGGCGCGTAAACGCCTCGAACGAGTTCGTGAGCCGCTTCCTGAACGGCGCCATGCCCTTCATCCCGCGGCTCAGCTTCTCGTGCGTGGACGTGCGCGACGTGGCGGCGCTCCACGTGCTCGCCATGGACGCCGAGGACGGCGCCCGGCTGGTGGCGACGAACGGCCAACTCTGGCTCGAGGACATCGCCGCGACGCTGCGTCAGCGCCTCGACCCGGCGCAGACCGCGAAGGTCCCGACGCGGCGCGCGCCGAACTTCGTCGTGCGCCTGCTCGCGCTCTTCGACGGCGGCGTGCGCACCATCGTCCCCATGCTCGGCCGCTCACGAACCCTGGACAACGGCCCGAGCCTGGCGCTCGGCTGGACGCCGCGGGATCCGCGCGACTCGGTGGAAGACACGGCGCGGAGCATGCTCGCGGCTTCCTGAGGGTGGCGGCCCCTCAACCGGAGGCGGGAGCGACCCAGCGGAAGGCGCGGTAGGCCACGCCCGACGCGCAGAGGTCCGCGTGGGTGCCGACGCGGGTCACGACGAGGCCCACGCGATGCTCGAGGTCGACGTGGAGGTCCACGTCGTGCACCTCGTTGCGGCAGCGCTCGTCCTCCCAGGGGTCGCCGCCGAGGTAGCGGGTCTCGAAGGTCGCGCCCGCCGGGAGGCCCCAGGCCTGGCGGCAGGGCCCCTCGAGCGCGTCGAGCTTTGCGAGCACGCCCTCCGAGGTCACGTCCCTCACCGGTCCGCGGAGGCGCCGGAAGCTCTGGAAGCCGGCCTCCCGCAGGTAGGCGTTGGCCTCGCGCCGGTAGCGGGCCCAGGCCTCGTCGTCCTCGTCCCAGGCCTCCGCAGGTGCGAGCACCCTGGGCTCCTCGAAAACGAAGTCGGCGACGCGGACGACGTCGACGTCGATGGGCAGGGGCTCCGGGGGCGGGCCTTCGTCCATGGAGGGCTCGAAGAGGTCGATCGCGATGCGCGCGCCGTCGGCCGAGATCGCCGGAAGGTGCCCCACGCCGAAGCCGTAGCCCTCGCCCGCGCGCGCGGGGAAGCGTCGATCCGGACCGAGGAGGAGCCGGCACTCGCCCTCTTCGTAGGCGGGCGCCGGGGCGGGGGCCTCGACGGCTGGGGGCGCCGTCGCCGGGGCCGGCGTCTCGGGAGGAGGCGGTGCCGCCGGGGTCCGCGCCGGCTCGCCGTCGCCGCTGCAGGCCACGAGCAGGGCGAAGACGGCGCACGGCGCCCTCATGCGCGCGCGAGCTCCTGCTTCGCCCGGTCCCGAAGCGTCTTGCTCGTCACGCCGCCTCCGGGCGCCCAGCCCGGCGGCATGAAGAGCGTGCCGAGCTTCGCCCGCCAGCCTGCGGCGCGCGCCGCGTCGCGAAACATCGCGGCCCATTCGTGGAAGGCGATGACCAGCGGATGAAAGCTCTCGATGTTGGTGCGGATGCCGTAGCGAGGGGTCTCGCGCTCCTGCTGGAAGGTCCCGAAGAGTCGGTCCCACACGATCAGGATCCCGCCGTGGTTTCGGTCGAGGTAGAGGTCGTCGCTGCCGTGGTGCACGCGGTGGTGCGAGGGCGTGTTCAGCACGAGCTCGAGGGGCCCGAGGCGCCCCATGGCCTCGGTGTGGATCCAGTACTGGTAGAGGAGGCTCACCGTCTGCGCGACGAGGATCATCGCCGGATGGAAGCCGAGGAGCGGCAGCGGGACCCAGAAGATCGGCCCCGTGATCGGCGTCGTCCACGACTGCCGGAGCGCCGTCGAGAGGTTGTAGCGCTGGCTCGAGTGGTGGTTGACGTGCGCGGCCCAGAGGAAGCGGACCTCGTGATGGGCGCGGTGGAAGCCGTAGTAGCAGAGGTCCTCGAGGAAGAAGAGCGCGACCCAGGCCAGCGGCCCCTTCCCGATCTCGAAGAGCCGATGCTCGTAGAGCCAGAGGAAGATCGTGAAGACGAGGACCTTCGGCGGCAGCGAGAAGAGGAGGTTCCCGACGCCCATGGCCAGGCTCGCCGCCGTGTCCTTCGGCTCGTAGCCGCGGAGCGCGCCCCCGGGTCCGCGGTGGATCCAGAGGAGCTCGATGACCATCGTCACGACGAACACCGGGATGGCGAAGACGATGAGGTCCGCGGAGGTCACGACCAGGGGACGATGCGCCCGCGGGAGGTCCCTGACAATGGGGCTCCCCCGCCAGGGACGCTGCTAAGGTCGGCTCATGGCGTCGACGCGCACCTTCTGTCGCATCTGTGAAGCGCATTGCGGCCTGATCGCGGAGACCGAGGGCGACCGCGTCGTGGCCATCCGGCCGGACCGCGAGCACCCCGTGAGCCAGGGCTACGTGTGCGTGAAGGGGCTCGCGCTCGGGGCGCTGAACGAGGACCCGGACCGCGTGAACCAGCCGATGAAGCGCATCGGCACGGACGAGTGGGTGGAGATCTCCTGGGACCAGGCCCTCGAGGAGATCGGCGCGAAGGTGCGCGCGCTGCGCAGCCGCCACGGCGACCGCTGCGTCGCTCACTACAGCGGGAACCCGAGCTTCTTCAGCTTCCAGAACGTGCTCTTCAGCGCGGCGTTCCTCGAGGCCCTCGGCTCGCCGAATCACTACGCCTCACACTCCATCGACGCGAACCCGAAGTTCGACGTCGCGACGCAGATCTACGGGAGCTCCCTGCTCCAGCCGGTGCCGGACCTCGAGCGCTGCGAGCTCTTCGTCTGCCTCGGCTCGAACCCCGTCGTCAGCCAGATGTCCATCGTGCAGGTGCCGAACGCGCTCGGGCGCCTGAAGGCCATCGAGGCGCGGGGCGGGCGCGTGGTCATCGTCGACCCCCGGCGCACCGAGACCGCGGCCAAGGTCGGCGAGCACCTGCCCGTCGTGCCCGGCACGGACGTCTTCCTTCTCCTCGGGATGCTCCACGTCATCGCGTTCGAGAAGCGCGCCGTCGACGAGGCGGCGCTCGCCGACGTGGCCCGAGGCGTGCGCGACTTCTGCGATGCGGCGCGGCCCTGGACCCCGGAGATCTGCGCCGGCCTGACGGGCATCGAGGCGGGCGCGATCCGCGAGCTCGCCGAGGCCTTCCTGCACGCGACGGGCGCGTGCCTCTACATGTCGACGGGGGTGAACATGGGCCCCTTCGGCTCGCTCTCCTTCTGGCTCGTACAGGGGCTCTCGCTCCTGGCGGGGCACCTCGACCGGGAGGGCGGCCTCGTCTTCCCGCAGGGCGCCTTCGACGCCGTGAAGCTCGCCGGCGCCCTCGGCCTCGGCGGGGAGGACGGGCACCGCACGCTCGTCGGCGGCTGGCATCGCGTCGCCGGGGCCTTCCCCGTCGGGGCCCTCGCCGACGAGATCCGCGTGGACCATCCGGAGCGTGTGCGCGCGCTCTTCGTGAGCTGCGGCAACCCGGCGCACTCGGTGCCCGGCACGGAGCTCGAGGAGGCCCTCGACGAGCTCGAGCTCCTCGTCTCCATCGACCTCTACCGGAACGAGACCGCGCGGCGAGCGCACTACGTGCTGCCGGCGACGGACATGCTCGAGCGCTCCGACTTCCCCGTGAGCTGGACGACGCTCCAGGTCGTGCCCCACGCCCAGTACACGCAGGCCGTGGTGCCGCCGAAGCACGGCCGGCGCCCCGAGTGGGAGATCGTCGGGGACCTCGCCGTGGCCTGCGGCGCGAAGCCCCTCGGCCCCGGCCCGCTGGTCGGGCTCCTGCCTCGGATCAACGGTCTGCTCGGGCGCCTCGGGCGGCGCATCACCCCCGACGAGGTGCTGGCGCTGCTCCTGCGCTGGGGCGGGCAGACGACGCTCGGCGCGCTCAAGAAACGACCCGAGGGCGTGCTCCTCGCGCCGAACGAGGGCGGGCGCATCCTCGGTAAGCGGGTGGCGACGAAGGATGGGCGGGTGCACCTCGACGCGCCACGCCTCCTCGCCGATCTCGGCCGCCTCGAGGAGCACGCGCACGAGCTCCAGAGCCGGCGCGACGGGCGCCTCGCGCTCATCGGTCGGCGCCAGCGGACCTCGCACAACAGCTGGATGCACAACGTGGAGCGCGTGCCCCACGAGCCCGCGAACGCGGCCCTGATCCACCCCCATGACGCGGCCGAGCGTGGCATCGTGGACGGGGCCGAGGTGCTCGTGCGTGGGCCCCTCGAGGCCATCCGCGTGCCGGCGCGGCTCACGGAGGACGTCGCCCCGGGCGTGGTCGCGGTGCCTCACGGGTGGGGCCACGCCGGGTCCGCCCTCCGCCGCGCCACGCGCCTCGGCGGTGGCAACGTGAACCGGGTCATGCCCGCGTCCCAGCTCGAGCCCGTGAGCGGCCAGGCGATCATGGTCGGTCACCGCGTCGACGTGCGGCCGGCGCAGCCCGAGGGCTGAGCCCCGGGGTGCGGTCGCGGCGCTACTCGGCGGGGGACGCGGCCCGCGGCGTGCGGTCGGCCAGGACGCCCTGCTTCCGCCAGCGGGACTCGAGCACGAGGGCGCCGAGGGGCACGAGGGCGATGGCCATCACCTTGGCCGCGAGCCCGAAGGACCAGCGGCCGCGGAAGAAGCGCTCCGCGATGGCGAGGCCGAGCAGCACGAACAGCACGCCGTGGGCCATGCCGAAGACCCGCACGGCGCCGGGCATGCCGGCCGCGTACTTGAGCGGCATGGCGACGGCCACGAGCACCACGTAGGAAAGGCCCTCGATCAGCGAGAGCGTACGGACGGCGCGTTCCTCTTCCATGAAGGGCGACGTAGGGCCAAGCGCGCTCCGTGCCGAGCCGGGCGGACGGGCTCTAGTACCAGCCCTCGTCCCGGTACCAGGCGTCCGTGCGCCGCACGCCTTCGAGCTGGGAGACGCGCGCGCGGAAGCCCAGCTCGGCGCGCGCCCGGGAGCCGTCGAAGAGCCAGGCCTCCGCGTGGTTCAGCCGGGCCTTTTGCCGGTTCAGCACGCGCGCCTTGCCGTCGAGGGAGGTGAGCAGCTCGCCGAAGACGCCGGCCAGGTCCGCCGCGCCTCGCCCGAGGTCGAGACCGAGGCTCGGGAAGCGCCGGAGCCCCGCCATCAGGCCCTGGAAATCGGCCCAGGTCGTCGGCGTGTCGTCCGTGAAGAAGTAGGCGCGCCCCACGGCCGCGTCCTGCGTCGCGGCGAGCGCCATCCCGCGGATCAGGTCGTCGACGTAGATGGTGCTGATCCACTGCTCGCGGTTGCCGTAGAACAGGCGGAGGCCGCGCCGGGCCAGCTTGAAGAGCTCGTAGACGTCGACGTCGCGCGGTCCGTAGACCGTCGGCGGGAGCACGATGGTCCAGGGGAGGCTCTCCCACTCTTCG
>JBCDGX010000301.1:0-7030 GCA_038750805.1 Myxococcota bacterium | reverse complement strand
GCGCGGACGCGCTCGCGCCCCTCGCGCAGCTCACGGCGCGGGGGCATCAGGTGCTCGTGCTTCAGGTGCTCCATCCCGACGAGCTGGACCTTGGCGAGGATCTCGGTCCGGCGCGCTTCGAGGGCCTCGAAGGGGAGGAGCCCATCGAGGCGGACCTCGAAGCCGTGCGCGAGGCCTACCGCCGCGAGGTCGACGCATTCCTCGACCGCAGCCGGCGCCGCTGCCTCGCAGCCGGTGCCCGGCACGTGCTCGCGCGTACGGACCACGCGGCGGAGGTGATCCTCGCGCGGGCGCTGCTCTCCGGGCGGGGGCGCTGATGGGCTTCGCGGCCCCCCTCGCGCTCGTCGGGCTCCTCGCGCTGGCCGGGCCGGTGGTCGCGCATCTGCTCCGGCAGCAGCGCCTGCGGACGCGCACGCTGCCGACGGTGGCACTCCTCGAGCGTGCCCGGGCCGAGAGCGAGCGACGGCTTCGCCTCGCGGACCCCTGGCTCTTGGCGCTCCGGATCCTGGGGCTCGGAGCGCTCCTCCTCGCCCTCGCCGAGCCCTTCGTCACCAGCGAGCGGGCCTTCTCCGACGGGCGCCGGGCGAGCCTCGCGATCGTGCTCGACGACTCGCTCAGCATGGCGCAGACGACGGGAAGCGGGACGGCCTTCGAGGACGCGCGGGAGCGCGCGGCGCGGGCCATCGAGGCGCTCGGCGAGGGCTCGGAGGTCGCCATCGTGCTCGCCGGCGACGCGCCGCGCCTTCTCGTGCCGCGGACGAAGGACCTCGAGGGTGCGCTCCTGGCGCTCCGTGGCCTCGAGGGGCCCGGAGCCCGCGGTACGGCGCTCGAGGAGGCCGTCCGGCTCGGGCAGCGCGCGCTCTCGGGCGCGCCCGAGCGGCGCCGGCTCTGGCTCCTCTCGGATTTCGCCGGGAGCGCCACCGTCCGCGGAAGCTGGCCCCCCCAGGGCATCGCCGGTGCGGCCGAGCGCGTGGGCCCGGAGACGCGTCCCGAGAACGTCGCCCTCGTCGACGTGCTCGCGGCGCCCGATCCCACCCGTCCGGGGGCGACCAGCGTGCGGCTGGTGGGGCGCGGAGCGCCGGGGACTTATCCCGCGCGCCTCGAGCGGCGCGGCGAGACCCTGGCCGAGGGCGAGCTCGAGATCCTGGCGGCCGGCACGGAGGCCCCCGGGGAGCTGGGGCGCGGCGAGCTCACGCTGGCCGTCGACACGCCCGCGCTCGACGCGGATCCCGGTCTCCGCGCCGTCCTGGACGCGGGCGACGCCCTCCCCGCGGACGACGCCCGCGGCGTGCTGCTTCGGCCCCCGGCGGCCGTCCGCCTCCTCCTCGTGGACGGCGATCCGCATCCCGACCGGCGCACGGATGAGGTGGGTTTTTTGACCCGGGCGCTCGAGGTCGCGCCGACGCGTACGGGCCACCGGGTGATCGACCGGGGCGCCTTCCGCCCCGGTGAGCTCGGCGACGTCGACGTCGTCGTCTGGGCCAACGCAGGCGCTCCGGGCGCGGCAGGTGCGCGCGCCCTCGACCGCTTCGTGCGCGCGGGTGGCGGTCTCCTCGTGGCCACGGGCGATCGCAGTCCCCCGCGGGCCCTTCGCGCGCGCCTCGGTGAGCTCCTGCCGGGGGTGCCCGGCCCGCGGGTCGAGGAGATCGTTGCGCTCCGCGGCGAGCGGCCGGGGCTCACGGAGCTCGCGGGCGCCGAAGCGCGAAGGCGGCTTCCCCTCGAGCCGAAGCCCGGGACGGAGACCTGGCTCCGGGCGGGCGATGGTCCGGCGCTCCTCGTGGGCTCCCACGGCGACGGCGTGGTCGCTCTCCTCGGCGTCAGCCTCGACCTCGGCGACTCGAACCTGCCTCTTCAGCCGGGCTTCGTCCCGCTGGTCGACACGCTCCTCGGCACCCTCGCCGGCTCGCGGGCACCCCCCGGCGACGTGCGGGCCGGCGCCAGCGTCTCGCGAGAGGAGATCGGTGGCGCGCTCCGGGTCGAACGTCCGGACGGCACCCGCCGTTGGGTCGAAGACGAGGCCTTCACGGATACCGAGCTGGGCGGCGTCTACCGGGTGCTGGAGGAGGACGACACGGTGCGCTCGGCCTTCGTCGTGGCGCCCCCTCCCGGCGAGAGCGACCTGACGCCCGGCGCCCCGCCGAGCTCGGCCAGCGATGCGGGCGACGAGCTGCCGGCGAACGAGCGCCAGCGGCGTCCCCTCGCCGGGCTCGCCTTCCTCGTGGCGGGGCTGGCCCTCGGGCTCGAGGGCTGGCTCCGCGTGCGCCGCCGGCCGGCGCGGGCCTGAGCTTCAGCGCCGCGCTTCCTCGCGCGCGCTCGGGACCGGGAAGGGGAAGAGGTCGTGCGCCCGGCCCATGCCGTGCCGGAACATCCCGTAGCGCGCCCCCGGATGCCAGAAGAGGAAGCCGTCCGCCCCGCCGTTCCGCGCGCCCGCGACCTGCCGCGCGATGAAGCGCGCGTCGAAGCCCTCGGGGCCGGCGCCCTTCGAGAAGGCCTGCAGGAAGGGACGAATCACCGGCTGCGGGCCCACGCGCTCGCGCAGCCGGCGCACGCCCCGCTCCACGAGCACGCGCGAACGCTCCGGATGCTCGAGCTGCCAGGTGCGCATCGCGTTGATGTAGAGCATCGGCGAGAAGACCTCGACGTGGTTCGCCCAGGCCTCGAGGTCCTGGCCGAGCCCCGCCGGATCCCCGTCGCGGTAAGCCGCGAGGCCGAAGACGTCGACGCCGAGGGGAATCCGCGTCGCCACGTCGACGGCGTCGAGCAGCTCGATGAGAAGGTCCGGGCGCGAAGTACCGTCCTCGGCCGGGTAGCGCGCGAACTCGGTCCCCTCGTCGACGGGGAAGCGCACGTAGTCGAGCTGGACCTCGTCGAAGCCGAAGCTCTCCGCCTCGCGCGCGAGCGCGACGATCATGCGGTGGTTCTCGCGGTTGAAGGGATCGAGCCAGGTGCCGCCGGTGCCCCAGCTCACCCAGGGCTCGTCCCGGCGCACGTGCAGGATCGCGCGCTCCGGATACCGCGCGGGGAGCTGCGGGTCCGCGAAGCAGACGATGCGGGCGATGGTGTACATGCCCGCGGCCTTCAGCTCGCGCACGATGGCCGCGGGGTCCTCCATGTAGGGGACCACCTGGTCCTGGAGGACCTCGACCCCCGTCGGGTAGGTGACGCGCCCGGCGCCGTCCTTCAGGTCGATGGTGAAGGCGTCGGTGCCCGTGCGCCGCGCGAGGCTGATCGCGGCCTCGACGCTGAGCGCGCGAAAATAGACCGCCGGCAGATAGACCCCCGTGGCCTGCTGCCCCTGGAGGCTGACCGGGTCGACGCGCGGATCACGGCGCCGAGGGGCCGGGCTCGCGAGCGCCGAATCGAGCGCCGACGCGCTGGCGCCAGGCGGGACGTCCGCACGCGCGAGCGTGCCCGTCAGGGCGAAAAGAACCAGCGCTTGCAGCCACCGCACACACATCGTCGTCGTCCTCATGCCCCCTCGGCCTCGGCGTCGCGAGTGTGCGACATGGACCTACATGGCTTCCACAAAATTGCGCGGGAATTTTCAGCCCGCTTCGCCTTTGCCTCGCGCCGCGACCGCGACCGTCACGAGCGTACCCCGAGCCGCGTGCCCGGCGACGGGTCCTGCGGGCGGGCTCTCCACGCTCACGGCCCCCCCGAGCGCGCGGCTCACGCGCTGCGCGAAGGCGAGACCCAGCCCCACCCCGCCGTGCTGGCGCGTCGCCGAACCGTCGACCTGGTAGAACGAATCGAAGATGCGGGCGCGCTCCTCCGGGGCGATGCCGGGCCCATCGTCGGCCACGCGTACGGCGTAGCGCCGCCCCTCGCGCTGGACGTCCACGGCGATGGTCCCGTCCCGGGGCGTGAACTTCTGCGCGTTGTCGAGCACGTGCACGATGGCGCGGCGGAGCTTGTCCGGGTCGCCGACGGCGTCCCAGCTCTCGTCGTCGTCCGCGAGCTCCTTGCCGAGGGCGAAGGCGTGAACGTCGTCGTTCGCCATCTCGCGGACCTGCTCGAGCGCGCCGCGAACGACCTCGAGGAAGTCGTAGGCGCGCTCGTAGTAGTGCATGCGCCCGCTCTCGAGGGCGCTCACGTCGAGGAGCGTGTCGACGACGGTGCGGAGGCGCCGCGTGGACCGGTCCATGGAGCGCAGCACCTTGCGCTGAAGCGGCGTGAGCTCCCCGAGCTCTCCGTCGAGGAGGAGCTTCACGTAGCCGACGATGGGCGTCATCGGCGTCGCGAGCTCGTGGCTCACGTTCTGGAGGAACTCGCGGCGAAGCCGCGCCATCTCCTCGAGGCGCGCGTTGGCGTCTCCGAGCTCGACCACCTTGGCCTCGAGGCGCTCGACGATGAGGCTCGAACGCGCGCGCAGCCGCTGGGCCCCGGTGTCGTCGGCGGACTCGCGATGGCCCCCGAGGAAACGCTCGACGGTGGCGACGAAGCGGCGGGCGTCGATGGGCTTCGCGATGAAGCCGTCGGCGCCCACGGCGAGGCTCGTCTGCCGGTCGCCCTCGGCGGTGATCGCCACCACGGGCACGGCCTCGAGGTGCGGCATGGCCTTGAGGCGGAGCGTGACCTCGTAGCCGTCGAGGTCCGGCACGTTGATGTCGACGAGCACGAGATCCGGGTGGAGCGTCGCCGCGAGGCGGATGCCCTCGAGCCCTCCCGTCGCCTCGACGACCTCGTGGCCGCCGGCGACCAGGAGCTTCTCCACGAGCCGCCGGCTGTGGGGGTCGTCTTCGATGTGGAGCACGCGCGCCATGGGCCGCCGAGCCTACACGCATGGCGGCGTGAGCCGGCGGGAACCTTGACCCGTGCGCACCCGCCTCGATACCAAGGAGGGGATGGCGGAGGAGCTCGGGGGGCGCTTGCTCGAGGCGGGGTTGACGACCCGCGAGGCGCTCGCGCGTGCGCTCTCGGAGGGACCCGTCAGTAGCGGCGGCCTCGCGGCTCGACTTCATGACGCGGGGCTCGCCGAAGAGGATCTCGTCGAGCTCTTCGTCGCGGAGGGGCACGGGATCGTCCTCGACGGCGAGGACCTGACCATGGCCGACCCGGAGATCACCGGGCGCATTCCCGGCTCCATGGCGCACGCGCTGCTGGCCCTGCCCCTTCGCCTGGGTGGCGGAGACGCGGTGTACGTGGCCATGGCGGACCCGACGGACGAAGACGCGCGCAAGGAGCTCGGCCTCGCGCTCGGCGGTACCGTACGGCCCTTGCTGGCCCGCATCGGGGCGCTCCGCGCGACCCTCGAGCGGATCTACCCGGACGCCGTGCCCGTGGCGGAGATTCCCGTGGCCCTGGTGCGGCGTCGGGAGACGCTGCCTCCGACGAACGATGGCGAGGTGACCCTGCCCGGCGAGCCCGCCCCGCGCAGCTTTGGCGCGCCGGCGACGGGGCTGAGCTCGTCGGCCCCACCGTCCGCGAGCGCTCCGGCCGCGGAGCTGCCGAATGCGTCGTCGTCGCCGCCGGCGAGCTACGGCTCGTCCGAGGGACCGCGCTCCGTGATTCCCCCGCACGAGGCCAGCTGGTCCGTGGAGGCCGGCCGACGCGAGACGCCGAGCTACCGGTCACGCCGGGTGAGCACGGGCCCGGCCGGACGCCGCCGGCCGCGGCGCCGGCTGCCGAGCCGAGCGCACCTGGTGGTGGTCGGGCACGTGCTCGCGGCGATGCGCGCGAGCGATGACCGGGACGAGATCGTGCAGCTCGCCTGCGAGGCCACGCTGAGCGTCGCGGAGACCGCCGTGCTCCTGGCGGCGCGCGACGACGTGCTCCGAGGCTGGCGCGGGGTCGGGCCCGAGGTCTCGCCGGAAGCCGTCCGCAACCTCTGGATTCCGCGGCGGAGCCCCTCGGTCTTTCGGGACGTGCTCGAGAGCGGGGAGCCCTATGCCGGGCCCTACGGCGTCACCGCCGCGGACGCGCTCTACCGCGCGGCCACCGGCGCGCGCGGCGAGAGCTGCAGCGTGCGCCCGGTGCGCGTGGGCGGCCGAACGGTGGCTCTCCTCGTGGCCGACGCGCCGGCGCACGGGGCGCTGGGGCTCGAGCGGATCGCGGTCATCGCCCAGGCCCTCGGCGAGTGCCTTCGGCGCGTGATCGCGCAGGCGCGACGCCGGCGCACGGGCGAGACCCGCTGAGGTTCAGTCGACGAACGCAGCGGCGTCCGCCCGCACGTCGGCCTTGGCCAGCGTGAGCAGGCGCTGCCGCTCGGCGAGCACCCGCTCCGAGTAGCGGGTGGTCTGGCAGATGCCGGAGTTGTAGCGGCCGAGGCCGTCCGGGATGTTGCCGCAGGTGCGCGTCGTGGAGGCGATGAGCTCGGCGCCGGCCTCGATCACCTCGCCCTGGCAGGCATCGGCGCGGCGCGCGCAGTAGCGGCGGTAGGACTCGTTGCGCACGAAGCGCACCCGCGAGCCCACGCCCCGGGGATGAAGCTGCACCAGGCCGCGCTCGCCGATGCCGCCGGTCGCGAAGGGGTTGAAGCCCGTCTCCTTCATCGCCATCGCGGCGAGCAGGAAGGGATCGACGCCGTGGCGCCGCCCGGCCTCGCTCAGCAGCCGGGCGAAGGCGACGATGCGGGCGCGACAGCCGACGCGGGCGTGCCGGCAATGGGCCGCGTAGACGCGACGAGTTCGGCTCCGCCATACCGTCAGCCGCTCGTCGAGGGCGCGGGCCAGGGCCACGGCTTCCGGACCGGCCTGGACCTCCTGGGCCTCCTGGGCCTCGGGCGTGGTCTCGGGCTGGGCGAGACCGAAGGCAGGCCCGGCGCCGAGCGCCACGGTGAGAGCCAGAATGCGTCGCATCGTCCGTGCGGAGCCCTGCTCCGTCGGCACGATATGGGTCGTCGCCGCCGGGCCACGCAAGGTGACACTGGGCACACGTTCAGGCGTCGCGAGCGATGTAACCCGTGGCGCCCGTCCGCCACGCTCGCTTAGTTCTTCGCGTCGTCGTCGTCCGCGTCGTCGTCGTCCGCGTCGTCGTCGTCCGCGTCGTCGTCGTCCGCGTCGGCGTCGTCCGCGTCGTCGTCGTCCGCGTC
>JBCDGX010000300.1:0-7040 GCA_038750805.1 Myxococcota bacterium | reverse complement strand
CGGGCCGGGTCTGCCCGCCGGGCTACCACCCGACGGGCAGCTGCCGTGAATTCTGGTTCGGTGGCTACTGCGAGAGCCTCCGCTGAGTTCGCTGGGCCCCCCGAAGGGCGGCTGTGGCCGGCGGTCCTCGGGCGCTACGCTGAGCGCGTGACCGAGCGCGCCCGCGTGATGAGCTACGCCGACTACCTCGCCTTCGAGGCGCGGTCGCCGACGAAGCACGAGTACGTGAACGGACCGTCGTCGCGATGGCGGGCGGAAGCTACGAGCACGCGCGGCTCCAGGCGCGGCTCGCTCTCCGGCTCGGCCTCCTCGCCGAGGCCGTGGGCTGCGACGTTCTCTCCTCGGACGGACGGGTCCGCATCGTGGCGACGGGTCGGTCGACCTATCCGGACCTCAAGGTCGTCTGCGGCGAGCGCGTCGCCGCGGAGGATGACCCGGACGCGACCACGAACCCCCGGCTGATCGTCGAGGTCCTGAGCCCGACGACCGAGGAGAGCGACCGCGGGGAGAAGTGGGCCCACTACCAGCGCATGCCCTCGCTCGGTGCCTACCTCCTCGTGAGCCAGGACGAAGCCCGGCTGGAGCTCTTCGAGCGGAGCGACGAGGGCGAGGTGTGGGCCTATCGTGAAGCCCGCGCGGGCGCGTCGCTCCCGCTCATCTGCCTCGCCGGGGCCGTCGCGGTGGACGACGTGTACGGTCCGGCGCCCGATCGAGGGCAGAGCTACCCTTAGGTACGCCACGAGCGTTCAAACGGCGTTTCGATCGAGCGTGGGCGCGCAACGAGCGCTCGAACGGCGTTTCCGTGGGCGCGGTGGGCGCGGCGAGCGCTCGAACGGCGTTTCGCTCGCGCGTGCGGAACCCAGGAGGTTTCGAACGGCATGACCAAGCCCTTGGGGCCCGAGCCACCACTCCGTTTGGAGGGGGGCGTCGCTTCGGCCATACGGCAGCGTCGGGGGCCGGCGATCTCCGGCGCCGCGCAACCATGCTCACCGTGTCCCTCCGACGTTGTCGGGCGCGCGGTGCGGCACCGACGCGCGACGTACGTCACCATCGCCTCGCGCCACGTGGGCTTGCGCTTGCGGTCCATGAACCCGCTTCCGAACGATCGGTCGGCCGCGAGCTGGTTGTGGGTGCGGCAGCGCAGCCGCAGGTTGGCGGTCGTGGACGGACCGCCCTTCGCCCAGGGCATGGCATGGTCGAGCTCGAGGCAGGCCGTCTCTGCGCAACGCCGGCCGCCCGGCGCGACGTAGGTGCATCGCGCTCCATCGCGTTCCCACACTTCCCGCACGACCGCCGCGGGCGCACGGCGCGATGGCGAAGCCCGGGGCGTCGGCGCCACGGAGCGAGCGGGCTGCTCGGTGCCCTGTGCGAGCGAAGGCGCTGCCTCCGGTACGCGTGTCCCCGCCTTCGCCGCCTCCGTGGTCCGCTCGGAGGCCGTGGCCCCGATCGCCGCCGTCCGGTCGCTCACGGAGGGCTCGAGTGCCGCGGGGTTACTCACCGCCCGCTCGCTCACCGCCCGCTCGCTCGCTCGGGTCCTCCGCGTTGGCGCCTTCCGCCTCTTCGTCTTGCGTTCCTTCCTCACCGCGCGCCGCTTTTCGGCGAGCGCCAGGCGAATCGCCTTTGCGATGAGCGGCGCCGGGTCGCGGTTCGGCTGCTCGTGCGCCGAGAGATCCTGCAGCTCCCGCAGCGCGGCCACGGTCTCTTCGTCGAGCGTGACCGTGACCCGAAAGCGGCCGGGGCGAAGCGGGTGCGGGTCCGGAGCGCGTCGTTCGAGCGCCGCGTCCGGAAGCGAGCGCGTTTTGCCTTCATCGGATGACGAGCCGCTCCGCGAGGTCACCCTGGACTCCGTGCCTTGGTCGGGCGCCGACTCCTCGCGGCACGTGCCGGTGTGGCCAGCCACGAAGCCGTCACGAGTGGACGCTGCCGTCGAGGAGGCTCGCGGCGTCGGCAGCCGCCGAACCGACGAAGGGACGTCCGGCTGCGGACGAAGCTCCGCCGCGAGAGCTTCGAGCTGCCGCACGGTCTTGCCTCGTGACCGGTCGAGCACCCGGTCCGGGTCCCTGGACGCATCCAGCAGCCTCCCCAGCACGTGAATGCCCCCGAGCCGCAGCTCACCTCGCCGCAGCATTCCCAAGAGCCGCGGATGCCGCCCGGCCAGTCGCGCCGCCCGGATGCGCTTCACCGCCCGCGCTTCGCTCATGCCGTGCGCCTCCACGCAGAACGCAAAGAGCGACCCGTAGCCAGCGACCGCGTAGAGCTTCGCCTCGTCGACCTCCCGAAGCGTCGCCAGCAGCTCCGCCTCGGCCGCCCGCGCGTCCCTCACCAACGTCGCGAAGCGCGCCAAGAGCGCCCCCTGCGGCCCCGTCCAGTCTACGACCTCAGCCATACTGAACACTAGCACAGCAAGCGGGTCGACGCGAGCTCTTTTGTCAATCTTTTTGAGATCTTACTGGCGGTCGAAGTCGGCATGGGCCCGCCTGGGAACCGGCCACGTGGCCACCGACAATGGCCGCAACCGGTCGGGGACCTCCGTCCGCTGCGAGGGAAGCGCACCCGGCCTAGCGTGGGCGCGTGGGCGCGTGGGCGCGTGGGCGCGTGGGCGCGTCGCGAGTGGGGCAATGGGAACTACCCGAGGTATGCGGGGGGCGATTCGCTGGGCCGCCTCGGCGCCGGCCCGCCCCGGCTCAGGAGGAACCATCAAGCTCGGCTCGCCGGTCCGGGCTCCCTACAGAGGTGTCAACGACGTCTTGGCGGATCGCAGCTAGCTTGTCGCCCGCAGCGGCGGCAGCTACCGACAACCCCGCGGGATCACTTACGACGCGCGAGTGACGTCGGCCGACCATCTTGGTGAGCGGGTGATTGAGGGGCGTAGCCAGACCTACAATCCACGCAACTCGTGCTCAAATCGCCTCCACACGAGAGGGTTTCCCGCGCAGAGAACAGAGGCGACGAACGAGGAGAAGCAAGGGTACCAATCGGAATAACCCGATGACACCACCCCTTCGGCATTGAGCGTACGTACATCGTCACCTTCTTCGAAATGCGCGATCGTCAGCGAGCCATCGACCGGAGGCCAGAGATTCTTGTAGTGGCTTACAGAGATGCCGAAGATGATGCCCGTCTCTTTCGGTGTCGCCGCAGCGCCGAAGCGACGAATCCACTCTCGATAGTCCGCCGGGAGCGCCCCGACGGCCGCTTCCAATGCCTCGACCTGACTCTTGCTTGGAGGAAGGTCTACCGTCAGCACCTTCTCGTTGTCCTCCGCCATCATCCTCGCAAGGAGCTCAGAAGGGACCCGCCTGGTGGCAAGAAGATCGAATACTCCCTTCATGAAGACATAACCCTAATCCGAGAGTGCGGCAGCGCAGCTCTGCCCATATGATTCGCGCCACCTATCGAACGCTTCGCCAGCCTCGGAAGGTGTTCCGTCGACGTTTCTACGGAAAGCCTGGGAACGCGGGAACGCCGGACTACTCGCGAGCAGGGCCCGATCAGGCGTTTGGCGCGCCCACCCCGGGTTCGCCCAGGCCCGGGCGAAAGACGTCCAGGAGCGCCTTGGTGAGGCGGCGATGCGTTTCGTGCTCATCCCGGCGCGACCCCGCGAACCACTCGTCGAGCACGGCCCGGGCCGTGCCTTCGTCCCCCGCGTCGATGGCGTGTCCCAGGGCGACGACGCGCGCCTCGGTGGCCCAGCTGACCAGGGCTTTGCTGTACGCAACTCCGGCGCCGGTGGCCTTGCGCACCAGGGCGATGCTCGCGATGGACGCGCGGCGGGCGTAGATGCGCCGGAGCGTCCATTCGGCGCCTTGCGCGCGGCATCGCTCCACCCCCGCGTCGGCCACCATGGCGAGGCCTTCGATCAGCGGCCGGTACGGAATCGTCGCGAAGGGCTGCCGGGCCATCAGCGGCGTCCGCCGAAGACCGCGAGAAACATCCCGTGCAGGACGCCGTAGAGCGCGCCCGTGCCGACCATCGTGCCGCCGAGGGTGCGGTCGCCGCTGCTCATCAGGATGGCGCCGCCGAGGATGAGCGACGCGACCACGAGCCCGCTGAAGAAGCGCTTGCCCAGCTTGTCCGCCGCGCTCCTCAGCGAGGTCTCGCGCACCTCGACGCTGAAGGCGCCGCGGCGGAGGTCCTCGAGGATCTCCTGGAGCTGGAGCGGCATCTCGCCGGCCGCGTTCGAGAGGCGCATCACCCCCCGGAGCACGTCCTGGGTGATCTTCTCCGGCGAGTAGCGGAGCTGCACCAGGCGCAGGAAATAGGGCCGCACCTCCGTGAACACGTCGAGGTCCGGATGGATGGTCTTGCCGATGCCCTCGATGGTCATCAGCGCCTTGCCCATCATCAAAAAGCCCTCGGGCACCTCGATGGCGTAGCGCCGCGCGCCGTCCACGAGATCCCGGAGCAGCATGCCCACCTCGATCTCGCCGAGGTTCTTCCCGAGGTACTTCTGCGCGAGCACCGTGACCTCGGCCTCGAAGGCCTGCCGGTCCACCTTCTTCGTCGGCCGCCCGATGGTCCAGAGCGCGTCGGCGATGCCCCGGAAGTCCTCGCGCACGGCCGCGACCATCAAATCGATCGTTCGGTCGCGAAGCGTCGGCGTCAGGTGTCCCACGAGCCCGAGGTCCAGAAAGCCCAGCACCGGCGCGTCCGGATCCCCCAGCACGAAGAGGTTCCCGGGGTGCGGATCCGCGTGGAAGAAGCCGTCCTCGAAGACCATCTGGATGATCGCGTCGAGGGCGATCTTGGCGATCTTCTCGCCCTCGTAGCCTCCCTCGAGGCACGCCTGGTCCACCTTCCGGCCGCTCAGGAACTCGAGCGTCAGCACGCGGCGGCTGCTCGCCTCGCGGTAGACCCGCGGGAACTTCACGTTCTTCTTGCCGTCGAAGTTCCGGGCGAAGCGCTCGGCGTGGTCCGCCTCCATGGCGAAGTCGAGCTCGGCGTTCACGGCCCGGTCGAACTCGGCCACCATCTTCACCGGCTGGTAGAGGCGCGCCTCGGGGATCGAACGTTCGATCGCATGCGCCAGCCAATAGAGCAGGTCGACGTCGAGCTCGATCAGCTCCTTCACGCCCGGCCGCTGCACCTTCACGGCGACGGGCACCTTCCCCTCGGTGCTCTTCAGCGTCGCCTTGTGCACCTGGCCGATGGAGGCCGAAGCGAGGGGCACGGGGTCGAAGTCCTCGAAGATCGTGTCGAGGGGCGCGCCCAGCTCGGACTCGATGAGCGGGCGGATCTCCTCGTAGGGCGCCGGCGGCACCTCGTCCTGGAGCTTCGCGAGTTCGGCCACGATGTCCGCGGGGATCACGTCCGGTCGCGTCGAGGCGACCTGGCCGAGCTTGATGAAGCTGGGCCCGAGGTCCTGGAGCACGCAGCGGATGCGCTCGCCGGTCTTCGGGCGCGGCGGCGGCTCGGCCCGGCGGACGCCGGCGAGGAGCGAGCCGAGCCCGGTCCGCGTGACCACCTCGCCGAAGCCGTGCTTCGCGAGCACGCCGGCGATGGTCTGGAGCCGGCCGATGTCCTTGACCGTGTTCAGGAGGTTCGGGCCCACGGGGCGATCCTAGCAGCGGCGCGCGCAAACGCGCCCTTCGCGGCGCTCACTCCCGGGGCGTGCGCACCCAGGCGTGGTTCTTGCGCGAGGCCTGGAGGATGGCGGGGAGGAGGGCCGCCTTCTTGAGGAGGTGGAGCGGCGCCTGGGCGACGGCCCGGACGTCCTCCGCGGTCGCGCCGGTCACCCGGAGGCTCGACGCGACGTGCGCGGCGACCACGCCGAGGGCGGAGGCGGCGTAGATCTGCGTCGGGGGGAAGGGGATCAGGAGCGTGACGCCGAGGAGCCCCGCGTGCGTCAGGAGCGGGAGCAGGAGGAGCTCGCCGAGGGGCTCGAGGAGCCGCGGATCCCGGCGGCGGACGAGCTCCCGCGCGAGGGCCGGCGCGACCGTGCGCATGACCTGCAGGCGGCCGCCCTCCCAGCGCGCGCGCTGGGTCTTCTCGGCGGCCTTCGTGGTCGGGAGGTCGGCCGCCACGGCCGTCTCCTCGACGAAGCGTACGGTGAAGCCCGCGCGCACCAGCATGAGGTGGTACTCGAGGTCCTCGACGAGCGAGCGGGCCATGTAGGGCAAGGCCTCGAGCACGCGGCGGTGCAGCCCGAAGCCGTTGCCGAGGATCCCGACGGAGAGGCCCCAGCGCTCCCGCCCCATGGGCCGGGCGACGTTGATCGCCATGAAGGCCACGTTGCGCCAGCGGTCGACGTCGGGGTTGGAAACGACGTAGCGGGCCTGGGCGGCGTCCGCGCCCAGCGCGAAGGCCTCGTGCATGGCCACGAGGAAATTCGGCCGCACCCGCGTGTCCGCGTCGACGACGAGCACCACCTCCACGCTCGGGTCCTCGAGCACGTGCGCGCAGGCGAGCTCGAGGGCGTAGCCCTTGCCGCGCTTGTCGTCCTCGTGGCGCTCGATCACGTCCGCGCCGGCCTCCCGAGCCCGCGCCGCGGTCGCGTCCGTGCAGTTGTCTGCGACCACGAGGAGACGCACCCCGCCGGGGGGCGGCGCGCAGGCCTTCAGGCTCGCCACGCAGGCCGCGATGCCCGCCTCCTCGTCGTGCGCCGGGATCACGACCGCCAGACGGCCGATGGGACGGCGCGTGGACGGCTTCGGGCGGGGCGGGCGCAGCGAGCCGGCGGTCAGGAACGCGAGCTCGAGGGTCCCGGGCAGCGTCACGGCGGCGGCCGTGCTTCCGGCGAGGGCGCTGAGGAGCATGGCGGGGAGGCGGGGCGAGGGGCGCGCGGACGCGGCCTCAGCAGCCGCTCCTTTCGTGTCCGTCCGCGTGGCAGAGGGCCCAGCTCATGGTCGCCGTGTTCCGCGCGATGCCGACCGATCCGTCGGGCGCGACGAGGATCAGGCCCCCTTCGCCTCCGCGCGCTTCGAGGGTGCGTACGGCGGCTTCGGCCGCTCCTTGCGCACCGAGCGCTTCCACGCGATCGGCCGCGCTGCGGGCGAGGCCGACGCGGAGGATCGGCTCGCCCACGCCGGTGCAGCTCACGG
>JBCDGX010000299.1:0-7040 GCA_038750805.1 Myxococcota bacterium | reverse complement strand
GACGCGCTCGCCGAAAGGGACCGGGCGGCCGCTTCGCGGTCTCTGCCTTTCGCGATCCTCGAGCGCCTCGGCGAGGAGGCGCGCGCCGGCGCGGAGCTTCACGACGCTCGCTCGGCCTTCGCCCTCGAGGCCCTGGACGCGCCGGCGATCGAGCGGGCGCTCGCGCGGGCTCTGGCGGGCCGGGAGGCCGACGAGGTCGCGAAGGTCGCGCGACGGACCGCGCGCCGGGTGCGGGACAGGGCCCTCGACGCGGCCCTCGCCCGGCACCGCGATCGCCTCGACGAGCTGGCTACGGAGGACGTGGGGGCTCCGCACGCGGAGGCGCTGGCGGCGCTGACCGGCACGTGGACCTGGGCCGGGCGTGACCCGCTGGTCGCCCGCTTCGCCGTGGAGCGGGCCGTGCCGCTCGCCTGGGTCGTTTACAACGCGCGCCGCTGGCCGGGTCTTCAGGCCATCGACCGGGCGCTCGCGCCCCTGATCGATGCCTTCGCGACGCGCATCGCCGCCGATCCCGCGGAGCTCGCCTACGCGGGGCCCTGCGCGCAGCTCCTGGTCTTTCGGGCCGAGCTGGCGGCCCCGCTCGAGACGCAGCTCGCCGCGGCCGAACGTGCCGTCGAGGTCTGCGGGACGCACCGCAACGGGCGGCTGGTGCTCGCGGACCTGCTCGTCCTGCGCGGCGAGCGCGCGCTGACCGAGGCGCCTCCCTTCGGCCGGCGGCGGGCTCGCGAGCAGGCCCTCGCCGATTATTGCCGCGCCCGGGAGCTCTTCCCGGGGCTCACGGCCCTTCCACGGCTCGAGGCGCGCCTCCGGCGCGAGGGCATCTCCTTGGCGGAGGACGACGGGCCCGGCGCCGGCGAGGAGGGGGCGGCGTGAAGGGCGAGGACGACCTCTTCGTGCGCTACGACCTCGATCCGCTCGCGGACGCCACGGAGCTCACTGAGCGCTTCCGGGAGCTCGTCCGCGACGCGCGCGACGAGGACACGCGGGCGGCCCTTCGCGAGGCCTGGGAGACGCTTACCCTCCACCCCGAGCGCCGGCTGGGCGCCGCGCTCCGGTCTCCGCCCGAGACCCGAGAGCCGCCGGGGCGCGCCCCGCGCCGGGCGCGTCCGGTCGCCTCACCGGCCTTCGAGGACGCCCTCGCCGGGCTCGGGCTCGAGGATCTGGTCGCGTGGCCGAGCGTCGCGGCGGCCCTTCCCGAGGCGCCCCCGGCGCCACTGCCGCCCCTCGCGGACGACCCCGTGCTGGAGCCCGGGCCCGGCGCGGGTGAAGGTGAGGCACCATGAGCGCACTCTTCGTCGACCGGCCCATCGGCATCGACCTCGGCACGACCAACTCCGAGGTCGCGATCCTGGACCCCTCGGAACGCGACCTCCTCGTGTACGCCGACCGCTTCGGGCGCAAGACCGTGCCCTCGGCCGTCGCCTGGGACCCGGAGGCGAGCGCGCTCCTCGTCGGCCGGCCGGCGCGGGCGCGGCGCGGGCGCAGCCCCGCCCCCATCGAGTCCATCAAGCGCAAGATGGGCCAGACGAGCGCGGTCTCGCTCGGCGAGGGGGCGCCGGAGCTCACGCCGGAGCAGGTGAGCGCCGCGATCCTCGGCGAGCTGCGCACGATGATGCGCGAGCACCTGGTGAACGGCGCACCCGAAGGCGTGGACGTCCGGGTCCGGCGCGCCGTGATCACCGTGCCGGCCTATTTCGACGCGCCGCAGGTGGAGGCCACGCGCCGCGCCGGGGAGCTCGCGGAGCTCGAGGTGCTGGGTGTGCTCCAGGAGCCCACCGCCGCCGCCATCTACCAAACCTGGAAGCACCGCCTCGGGGACGGGAACTTCCTCGTCTACGACCTCGGCGGCGGCACCTTCGACGTGTCCGTGCTGCGTTGCCTGGCCGGCGAGTACCAGGTGCTCGCGATCGACGGGGACAACTTCCTCGGCGGCGACGATTTCGATCGCCGCTTCGCGGAGCACCTCCGGCGGCGCCTCGTCGCGAAGGGCTACGCGCTCGAGCTCGACGTGGCCGGCGACCCGGAGGACGCCGCGCGCTTCCAGCGCCTCGTGCACCTCTCCCAGGAGATCAAGGAGTCCCTGAGCACCGCTCCCGTCGTGCCCGTCGCGAAGAGCGAGGTCCTCCGGGATCGCAACCTCGAGGTCGTGGGCTTCGAGGAGGAGATCGGCCGGGACGAGTACGAGGCGGCCATCGCGGATCTTCTCGAGACGACGCTGACCTGCTGCGAGCGCGCCCTCGAGCGTAGCCGGGAGGTCGGCGGCGTCGGCCTCGGGGACATCGACCAGGTCATCCTCGTCGGCGGCTCCACGCGCGTGCCCGCCGTCGTGCGCGCGGTGATGGAGCGGCTCTGCGCGCCGGCGGGGCTCGAGGCGCCCCGGCAGGACGAGGTCGATACCTGCGTGGCCCTCGGGGCCGCGGTGCACGCTGCGCAGCTCGGCGGGCTGCGCCTCGGTACGGAGGCGCCGGGCGGGCGCGCGCAGGTCTCGTTCCGTACGCCCCTCGTCGCCCGGGGCGCCGAGCTGAAGCTCGACCTCGAGGTCGAGGAGGCCCCGGACGGAACCCGCGCCGTGGCCATCGTGGACGACGAGGGCGAGCTCGCCGCCGCGGACGTCGAGAGCGTGCCGAGCGAACGCCTGCGCCTCGAGGTCGAGCTCGGCGAGGAGGCGGAGCAGCCGGTGCGCCTCGAGCTCCTCGGCGGCGGCGAGAAGGCGCTCGCGACGCTGCCCTTCGCGCTCTACCGGGGCGACGTCCGCCCCCGCGCGAGCGGCCTCAGCAAGCCGAGCGTGGTCGCCAAGGACATCGCCCTCGAGGTGCTCCGCGCCGGTCGGCGTGAGCGGAAGGTCCTCGTCCCGCGGGGCGTCGGGCTGCCCTACGAGGCTGAGCATCGCTTCTTCACGGCCGATCGGAGCGGGGCCGTGGTGCTGCGGCTCCTCCAGAACCGGCTCCCCATCAAGACGCTGGTCGTCGACGTGCCGGCGGAGACCGACGTCGGGTCCCCCGTCGACCTGACGCTCCGCTGCGACGAGGCGATGCGCCTCGAGGCGCGGGCGCGCGTCGCCGGCCAGGAGCTCTGGGCGCAGATCGAGCCCGCGCAGCTCGACGTGCCGCGGGATGCCGAGGCCGTCGAGGCGCTCCTGGCCCGGGCCGAGGACATCGCCAAGGGCCTCTGGGGTCGCGAGGCGGCGCATTACCGGCGGGAGCATGAGCCCCTCGCGACGGGTCTGAGGGAGGTGCTCGGGACCGATCCGGACAAGGCGCTCGCCCTGACGGCCCGGCTCCAGCTCCTCGTGAACGAGTTCGAGGACGCGACGGGCGATGGGCTGGCGCCGCCGCTCCATCGCTTCGAGGCCGTGCTCGACGCGCTCCGCCGGGTCGTGTACCGGACGGCCGGTCCAATGCTCGGCATGGACCCGGACGCCTGGGATGCGCGCATCCAGGGGCTCCAGGCCCGCGGGCAAGAGGCCTGGGACGAGCGCGACGCCAGCACGTGGAGGCGCCTCTACAACGAGGCCCAGGCGCTCTTCGAGACCGCCTCCGAGCAGGAGTTCGCGAGCCGCGGGATCGACGACCCCGCCACGCTCGAGCGGCGCCTGGCCGGATGCGTGGCGTGGTCCGGGCAGCTCAAGCGCGAGCTCACGGACTTCGTGCCCTCACAGACCGCCGAGGTACGCGCGCTCCAGCTCGCCGAGCGCGACCGACTCCTCGCGTCCCTCGAGGAACGCGTCCTCACACCCCTCGACTCGCTGGGGTCCGGCATGTCACCGGCGGCGCTGCGGCAGGGCCTCGACCGGCTCCGGGCCGAGCTCGAGCGCATCGAGAGCGGGACCGAGCGCCTCCCTCAGATCGGCCTCGTGTCCGAGCGTTGAACCATGGCGGCCCGGCCCGAGAGCCTCGCCCTCGAAGGCGTGCGCGGCGCCAGCCGGCGTCTCGGACCGGCAGCGGCGCTCCGGGCGCTCCGGGCGCTTCGCCGGCGCCTCCCGCCGGAGGAGCGGGCCAAGGGCGCCGCGCTCTTCATCGAGCTCGGGCTGGCCGCCGGGGACGGGGCCGCGCGCCTCGAGGCCGCGGAGCTGTGGCGCGAAGCGGGACCGCGGGCGCCGCTTCGGACGCTCGCGCGCATGCTGGATGCGCTCATCGCCGGCGGCGATGCGCCGGCCGCTCAGGGGCTCCTCGCCGCGGAGCGTGCGCGGGCGGGGGACGCGCCGGCGAGCCGCTACCTCGAGGCGCGGGCGCGGGCGCGCCTCGGCGATCCCGTTGGTGCGCGCGTCGCCCTGGTCAGGGCGTCGGATGGGGCAAGGGCGGGATCGGCGCTCGCGGCGGCCATCGCCCGCGCCCGGGCCCTCGGGGACCAGGATGCCCGCGAGGCGGCGCACCACGCCGAGCACGGGGGCTCGGACGCGGAGACGGTGGCCCTCGCCCGCCTCGCGCTCGGGGCGCCCGGCCGCTACGCGCGCGTGCGAGCGCTCGACGCGCTTCGATCCGTGGCGGCCCGGCGTCCCGACGCCGCACGGGTCGCGGCGGAGCATCTCGACGGGCGCGCGATCACCGCCATCGAGCGGGACCGCGTGCGCGCCATCCTGGCCGCTCGGGGCGCCGAGGGGAAAGCCGCGCTCCGGCGCTTCGACGCCCGTGAGGGGGGCCGGTCGGACCTCGACGAGGCCACGGCCCGCGCGCTGCGGAGCGCCCGGGCCGTGCTGGAACGGGGCACGGCTGGGCCCGAAAGGCCCCATCCGAGCATGGCCGACGCGAGCCTCCGCGCGATCGCGGCGATGCGCCGGGCCGACCCCGCGGCCGCCGAGGCGGCGCTTCGCATGGCCACCGCGCTGGCTCCACGCGTGAGCGCCCCGGCGTTGACCGCGGCGTGGCTCGGCAGCCTGGCTCGCGGGAGCCTCCGAGCCGCCGCTGGAGCGCTGGCGGAGCGCCTCGTGGGAGCACCGGGCGCGGTCCCCCGGGGCTGGGTACGCCTCGCCCAGGCGCGGCCGGACGTGCTCGACGCCACGCTCGATCGCCTGTGGCGCCGGGGTGTGCTCGCCGGCGAGCCGGGGGCATGCGTCGGCCTCGGCGAGCGACGCCGCCGCGAAGGCTGGGCCGCCTGGAAGCGTGGCGACCACGCGACGGCGCGGACCTGCCTGCGCGAGGCGAAGGCGCTGCTCCAGCGGCGCGCCTGAGCGCCGCGTCCTCAGGGGCTCTGGAGCTGCCTCAGTGCGCCCCGGCGGGTTTCCTCGGGGCCCGCCACGATCACGAACACGGCCTCGGGGCGTCCGTCGTCCCCCGGTCCCAAGCGGAGCAGGGACTCCGCGAGGGTGCCGCCGTGCAGCGTGCGGCCGTCGAAGCTCAAGCGCGGGGGCTTGCCGCGGCGAAGCACCACCCAGAACGTCGTCTTGGCGCGCAGCCGGAGCGCTTCGGCGCCCCCTTCGAGCATGCCCGCGAAGAGGAGCGTGAGGGGCACTTCGTCTCCCTCGCGCAGCTCGAACCAGGTCGTGTCCGCGGCCGCGGCCGCCTCGAGCTCGGCCGTCGTCGCCGTCACGAAGCGCAGCGGCGTCGCCGGCGGGCCGGAGGCGCACGCCACGAGCGCAAGGGCGACGAGAGCCCCTCTCATCGCTCCTCCCGGGCCCCTTCGGCGCGCGCGCGCTGGAGCTCGTTCTCCAGCTTGCGGAGCGAGCGCTTGAGCTCGCGCACCTCCTTCTTCGTCGCGAGGTTCAGCTGGCCGGCGACGTCCTCGATGCGCGCGTCGATGGCTTGCAAGAGCTCGCCGCGCAGGCGGATGGCCTTCATCAAGCCGCGCAGCACGCGCTCGTCCTGCATCAGCACTTTGACCCGCGGGTCCTGGAGGAGGCGGGTGCGCTGCCTCGAAACGTAGTCCTTCACGGCCATGGTCGCGTCGGCCGCAGCATGGGTGAGGGCGCCCGCGATTCAAAGGGCTCGGCCCCGGGCGCGCTGCTAGATCGCCCGCCATGGCGAACGTGGTCTTCCTGGGCGCGACCAAGGGCATGGGCCAGGCGCTCGCGCGCCGCATGGCCCAGCGCGGCGACCGGCTCTTTCTCCTGGGCCGCGAGCCCGAAGCGCTGAACGCCGCGGGCGCGGAGCTCGGCGGCACGGCTGGCGTCGCGCGCTGCGACCTCGAGAAGCCGGAGACGCTCGCTCCGGCCCTCGACGCCGCCTTCGGCGCGCTCGGGCGGGTGGACGTCGTGGTCGTCACCGCCGGGCTCTTCGCGACGCAGGCGGAGCTCGAGGCCGATCCCGCGCTGGCGGCCCGGCTCACGCAGGTGAACTTCACGAACACCCTCGTCTTCTGCGAGGAGGCCAAACGCCGCCTCCTCGCGGGCGGCGGCGGGACGCTCTGCGTCTTCAGCTCCGTGGCCGGCGAGCGCGGACGAAAGCCCGTCGTGATCTACGGCGCGAGCAAGGCCGGTCTGACGCGCTACCTCGAAGGCCTCGACCACAAGCACCGGGCGGACGGTCTTCGCGTCGTCACCGTGAAACCCGGTTTCGTGAAGACCGGCATGACCGCCGGCCTCGAGCCGCCGCCCTTCGCCGGCGAGCCCGAGGGCGTGGCCGAAGACGTGCTCCGGGCGATCGACCGCGGCGATCCCGTGGTCTACACGCCCGCGCCCTGGCGCCTCGTGATGGCCATCATCCGGCGGCTGCCGCGCGCCGTGATGCGTCGCGTCGAGTTCTGACGCTCAGCCGAGCGCGTCGGCGAGCTCTTCGGCGCGGTCGGTCTTCTCCCAGGGGAAGGCCGAGCGACCGAAGTGCCCGTACGCCGCCGTCGGTCCGTAGATGGGCCGGAGCAGGTCGAGGGTCTCGATGAGCGCCGCGGGGCGGAAGTCGAAGAGCTTGCTGACGACCTTGGCGATCTTCTCGTCCGACGCCGTCCCGGTGCCGAAGGTCGTGACGTACACGCCCACGGGCTTGGCCACGCCGATCGCATACGCCACCTGCACCTCGCAGCGCTTGGCGACCTTCGCGGCGACGATGTTCTTCGCGACATAGCGCGCGAAGTAGGCCGCCGAGCGGTCGACCTTCGAGGGGTCCTTGCCG
>JBCDGX010000298.1:0-7053 GCA_038750805.1 Myxococcota bacterium | reverse complement strand
GCAACGCTTCGCCACGGCGGTCGCGCTCGGGCTCGCGCTCCTCGCGTCGGCCCCGGTGCGCGCGCAGGCCCCCCTCGAGGAGCCGCCGCCGGGCGTCTCCCCGGAGGACGATGCGCGGGCCCGAGAGCTCTTCATCGTCGGCGACGAGCTCTACGCGCAGGGCCGCTACGACGAGGCCATCGCGGCCTTCGAAGAGGCCTACGAGCTCTCGCCGCGCCCGCTGCTGCTCTTCAACCTCGCCAACGCGCAGGAGCGAGCCGGACGTTGGGAAGCCGCGCGGGCCTCCCTCGAGCGCTACCTCCCGGACGCGCCGGCCCGGGAGCGCGGCGCCGTCGAGATGCGCATCACCAGCCTCGAGCGCCGCATCGAGCGCCTCGAGCGCCTGCGCGACGAGGGCGACGCGCCGGATCCGGAGGTCGTGGCGCCCGCGGAGCCCGAGCCCGAGCCCGACCCGGAGCCCGCCGAGCGGCGGCGGAGCGCGCCGGGTCTCGCCCTGACCCTCGCCGGCGGCGCGGTGCTCGCGACCGGCGCCGTGCTCGGCGGTCTGGCCCTCGGTGCGCGGGGCAACGTCGACGATGCCTGCCAGGACGTCGAAGGCGCCGGGCGCCTCTGCCCGAGCTCCGTTCGGAGCGACGCGGACCGGGACCGGGCCTTCTCGATCAGCGCGGACGTGCTCATGGGCGCGGGGGCGGCGACGCTGGCCGTAGGCCTCTACCTCTTGCTTCGGAAGGATGACGATGCGGACGACGATCCCGTCACCCCGGCGGCCTCGGCCGGTCGGGAGGGGGCGTGGCTCGGCCTTCGGGGCCGCTTCTAGTAGCCACGACGTGCGCTTCGCGATGGGCCTCGGGCTGGCGCTTCTCGGCGCGAGCAGCTGCTCGCTCACCACGGCCGACGTGGGGGCCTGCGCGAGCTCCCAGGAGTGCCGCGTCGCCTTCGGCGTGGGCGCGGTCTGTGAGGCCGACGGCTACTGCCGCACGGAGGCGCTCCCGCCGCGCTGCGAGCTTCGCCTGCCGGAGGGCGCGAGCGCCGACCCGACGCTCCTCGCGGACACCGTCCCCATCGCCACGGTCGTCGACCTCAGCCTCGACAGCCACGCTGCGCGCGCCAACTCCGTCGAGCTGGCGCTCGTCGACGCGAGCCGCCTCGGGGTCGAGGGGCGGGGCTTCTCCCTCGTGGTCTGCACCAACCAGGACGATTTCCAGGGCGACGGGCTCGACCGCTCGGCGGCCTCGCTGTCCCTCGGGACGTACCTCGAGGACATCGGCACGCGGGTCGTCGTCGGCCCGCCGGCGTCGAGCGACGCCGAGGCCGTCTTCGGCGTCACCGAGGACGTCCTCTTCATCAACCCCTCGGCCACGAGCAACGCGCTCACGGGCCTCGACCCGAGCCCCGCGACGGACACGATGCCCGGGCGCTTCTGGCGGACCGCCGCGCCGGACGAGCAGCAGGGCATCCGCATCGCCGAGGACGTGCGCTCGCGCGACGTCGCCACGCTCGCCATCGTGCACGCCAACGATCCCTACGGCACCGGCCTCCGCGACGTCGTCGTGGCCGTGCTCGCTGCGGGCGAGGAGGACGTCGAGGTCATCGACTTCCCCTTCGAGAACGGCGACGACACCTCCTTCGGCGTCGCCGTTGCCAGCGCCGCGTCGACACCCACGGACGAGGTCCTCTTCGTCTCGTCGCAGACCGAGGAGGCCGTCGCCTTCGCCACGAGCGCGGCGACGCTCCCGGGCTTCGCGGGTCGCTCCCTCTTCCTCACGGACTCCGCCGGGAACGAGGACTTCGCGGCGGAGGTACGCACCGATACGCAGGCGCGGCAGACCTGCGGCCGCATCCGCGGGACGCGACCGGCCGTCGCCGTGGGCTTCGTGACGGACCTCTTCCGGAGCCTCTACCAGTCGGCGGAAGGCGAGGACCCGACGCTCTTCGGCTTCGCCTCGAACAGCTACGACGCGGGCTGGCTGGCGGCGATCTCCGTCGCCTGGGGCGTGCTTCAGGAGGACGGCGACCTGAGCTGGCCGGCGCTCGCGCGGGGGCTCCGCAACGTCTCCGCGGGCACGGAGGTCAACCTCGACGCGGGGGGCTTCGCGACGGTGCTCTCGGCCTTCGCGCGGGGGGAGTCGGTGAACGTCACGGGCGCAAGCGGCACCCTCGACTACGACGTGAGCACCGAGGAGACGATGGCGCCGACGGAGCTCTGGGTCATCGACGACGATTGCGACCTCGTCGTGCTCCCGGATCCCGACGGCGATCCGTGACGCTCTTCGCGCCCCTCGTCGCCGGCTGGCCCGTCACGCTCGGCGAGATGGACCCGCGCGAGGCGCCGACGGACCTCGCCGTGCTGCATCCGAGCGAGACCGCGGACGTCTCGCCCCGCGCCGTCGCGTCGCGCAGGCGTGAGCGCGTCGCGGGACGCCTCCTCGCCCGCCGCGTGCTCGGCCAGCTCGGGGTCGCGGCGCCCGTCCCCGCGGGGCCGGACCGGGCGCCCGTGTGGCCCGCAGGCATCGTCGGGAGCATCACGCACACGCGTTCGCACGCGGCCTGCGCGGTCGCGCGACGCGACGCCCTCGAAGGGCTCGGCCTCGACGTGGAGGGCGCCGAGGGGCTCGGCGACGAGCTCCGCCGCCGCATCCTCACCGGGGCGGAGAGGGAGCGGCTCGCCAAGCTCCCCGAGGCCGAGGCGGCCTGGCTCGCGAAGCTCGCCTTCAGCGCGAAGGAGTGCGCCTACAAGGCCCAATACGCGCGGAGCGCGACGTACCTCGGCTTCGAGGCGATGGAGATCGAGGTCGACGAGGAGACCACGGGCGCGGGGCGCTTCCGCGCCCGCTTCACCGCCGATGTCCCCGGCTTCTTCACGGCCGGCGACGTCATCCATGGCCGCTGGCGCCGGGGCGAGGGGCTCGTCGCGACCGCGGCGCGCCTCGGTTGAGGATCACTGCGCGTCTTCGTCCGCGGGCTTCCGGGTCTTGCTGGCCACGGCCGCCACGGCCGCGGCGGCGACTCCGGCCTGCGCGAGGCCGATGGCGGCGTCGCTGGTGCTGCAGCCCCCGCCCTCGTCGTCCGCTGGGGCCCCGGCGTCGACGCTCATGTCGGCCGCGCCCATGTCCGCGCCGCCCATGTCCGCCCCGGTCCCCATGTCCTCGGTCGGCGCCGGCGGGTCCGGGAGGTTCGGGTCCACCTCCGTCGTGTCGAAGGGCCCGGTGATGGCGACCGTGATGCCCTCGCGCTGGAGGTTCATGAAGACCACGTCGCTCCGCCCGGGGGCGAAGCACACGCCGGCGAGCTCCGCCGAGCGGTTCGGGTTCTGCGCGAGGGGGCTGATCACGCCCGTCGACGGGTTCAGCACGAGCAGCCGGCAGCGCTCGAAGGAGTCCTCGACGAAGAAGATCTCGCCCCAGGGCGCCACCGCGATGTTGTCCGGGTTGAACATCACGTCGCGGTCCTCCGGTCGCGCGATGCACTCGAGGAGGCCGCCGGCGTCCGGGTCGTTTCGGTCCGTCGGGACGTAGCGGAAGATCTGACCGAGTCGGAGCTCGCCGCCGAACGTCGCGGTGAAGTAGACGACGCCCCGGGCGTCGTCCATCCAGCAGCCCTCACCGCGCACTACGGTTGCCGCTCCGGCCGCAAAGGCCTGCTGGCGTGCCGTGGGTTCGGCGCCGGCGCCGGAGCCGTCGCTCACGTTGGGCGTCGGGTTGTCGATGTCCCGCCAGGCCACCTGGATCACGTCACCGGCCAGCATCGTGGTCGTGTCGAAGATCTCCTCGTTCAGGCGTCCGAGTGCCTGGAAGCGGCCGGCGCCGAAGGGCTCCGCGGGGTCGTTTGGAACGAAACGGTAGAAGTAGCCGTCGGTGCGGTCCTCGGTGAGGTAGGCCGTGTTCGTCGCCGTATCGATCGCCACGGCCTCGTGGTTGAAGCGGCCGTAGGCGTCGAGGCGCTCGGGCATGGCCTGCCCGGTGGCGTCCGTGCGGGTCACGTAACAGTAGCCGTGCCAGTCCGTCGCCGCGCTCGCGCCCGTGCCCGCGGCAGTAGAAAGGATGTCCGTGCTCTCCTCGCACGTGATCCAGCCCCAAGGGCTGGGGCCGCCGGCGCAGTTCGAGTAGGTGCCGGCGAGCACGGTGTTGGAGGCGGTCGGAAGGAAGGTCCCGCCGTCCAGCACCACCCGGCTCACGCCGCCGAAGGCGCCGGGGTCGGGCATCATCGCGGCCTGCTCGGTCGTCGGCTCCCGACCGAAGAAGGCATCGCTTCGGTCTCCGTCGGGACGCACTTCGTGGTTGCGCATCAGGATGATGCTGCCGGCCGGATCGGCCTCGCCGCCGGAGAACGCGGCCATGCCGTCCGGGAGCCCCGGCACGCTCACGCCGTCGCTCATGACGTCGCCCTGCCGCTGGATCACGACGTAGGAGAAGCCCTCCGGCAGGTTCAGGATGCGCCGCGGGTCGTCGAGGAGCGGGCCGAAGGCCGACTCCTGGGCCTCGGCCATCTTGGCCGAGAAGAGGGAGGCGAGGGGCGTGGCGGTCGCCGCGGTCGCGGCGGCGGTCCGGCGAAGAAAGCGGCGGCGGGTGATGGGCATGGTCGTTTCTCGAGAGGGTCGCGCGTCGGGGGCGCCGCGCCGAAGCGCCGCGCACCCCGGGGATTGGAACCGTATAGCCGCGGCGTCCACGGTCGGCTGAGTCGTCTTCGCAAAATAGCCCGCGGCGCCGGCCGCGCTCAGGCCGGTGGGACGATCCAGCCCTCGAAGCCCGAGGGCCGCCCGGGCCGAAGGCCCCGCTTGATGCCGCCGTAGAGGTGGAAGAAGAGCTCGAAGGTGCGGCGCTCCCAGGCGGCGAGGCGCGTCCCCGGGCGGTCCCGGAGGATCACCTTCGGGTCCGGGACGCCTTGGTCGCGGAACGCGACCACGCCGAGCACCGTGCCCGTCCGTTTCCCGCCGCGCTCGACGCGGGAACCCAGCAGCAGCGCGTCGAGCTGGTCTCCGTCCGCCGAAGGCCATCCGGGCACGAAGCCGTAGTTGAAGGGGACGGGGAAGGGAGAAGGGAGCGAGCGGCGGCCGAAGTCGTCCCGTTTCCAGAAGCTCCCCCGGGGCGTCTGCACGCACACTTCGAGCACGTCGCCTCGGTCGGGGAGGCGGACGGACGGGGCCGGCTCGTTCACGCGGGGACCCTAGTACACCAGCCCGGAAGTCCGGTCCGCCGTACTAGCCTGGACGGCGGGCGCGTCCGGAAGAACGACACCGGCCGGGCGTCACCTGTGTCGCTTCTCCGTCCCGAGGCGCCACGCCCGGGCGCCGCCGGGACGATGGCCGTCACACCCGGGCCCGGGAGCGACACGGAGCCCTCCTCGGGCCGTCACCCACGGCGTGTCGCCGAGGGCCCTCGTCGCGACCACGCGGCCGAAATCGTCGAGCTTTTCGCCCGGACCCCCTCGCCGAGGCCCCGAAGACGTTGGCACCGCTCCTGCAATGCCCTCCGAACGTCCGGCGCGCTGGAGAGAGCCGGGAAGGGAAGGCGGAGACTGATGAGCAAGGACACGAACACGGGTATGCGACGGGGCCTCGGGCCCGTTCTCTTCGTCGGCATCGCGCTGGCGATGGTCGGCTGCGGCGACGCCGGCGGTCCGACGCTTCCGGGCAGCGGCGAGGCGCCGGCGCTGGGAGGCGATCCGGCCCTCGACCCGAGCCTCGGGGAGCCGTCCATCGGCGACGCCCTCGACGCGAACGGCGAGCTGCCCGGGGACGAGCTCCGCGCGCCGGAGCTTCCCGCGGGACCCGGCATCGGTTCGCCGCGCGACCCCTGGGAGCCCATCGTGATCGACCCCGTGGGCGAGCCCGCCCCGGACGAGGCGCCGGAGGACGAGGACCCCACCGGTGAGCTCCCCGAGGACGAGACGCCCGGGGGCGGCGGAGGTGAGACCGGCCCGGAGGTGCCGAACCTCCCGCCGCTCCTCGGGTCCGGTGAGGTCGTGTGGACCGAACGCATGGACACGCCGGAGCTGGCCCAGGCGACGGTCGAGATGCTCGAGGGCGAGGAGCGCTGCGCTCCCGTGTTCTTCAGCGGGGCGTGCGCGATGGTCGTCTGCGAAGAGGCCGAGGCGCGCCGCGTCGACGCGGGCCGGGTCGTCGTCGCCCTGGGCGATGACGAGCACGACGCCGAGCCGATCGACCACCGCTTCTACGCGCTTCAGACCGAGGTCTCGGAGCCCGGCGCGCCCATCGTCGTGAGCCTGAGCGAGGGCGAGCTCCTCGGTGACCAGGTCTTTTCGCTCGGGAACGCGGGCCGGCCCCACGTGATCAACGACGCCTTCATCGCCGGTCAGAGCGTGGCCGCGGCCCTCGAGGCGGGCGAGGCCCTCGAGACCTCCGGGGACGCCTTCGAGGTACTCTGGAACGGCTACAAGCAGGAGAACGGCTTCCTTCGCATCCGCCTTCAGGACGCGAACCACGAGGGGCGCTTCGTCGAGTGCCGCTACGACGCCGGGGCCGGCGAGGGCGCCATCGCCGCCGACGCGCTCGACCAGCTCGGAGCCAACGAGCTGCTCGTCTCCATGAGCTCGGTCGAGGAGTCCGTGGCCCGCTTCTCGGCCCAGGGCCGCGCGTACGAGGTGACGCTCCGCAACGAGCGCGTCTTGTTCGACGGCCTTCCGGCCACCCGCGAGTGAGCTCCGCGGCGGCGCCGGAGAGGGACCGGCGTCGTCGTCAGCGCGCACCCGAAGCAGGACGAAGGAAAGGAGGAGGGGAGGCGCCGCCGGCCGAGAGGTCGGCGGCGCATCGCCCTTTAAGTGAGGGCTCCGTGCTCGGGTCCGGCTCCCCCACCGTGCGAGGGAGGCGCCATCGGCGCCCGGGGACGCGCGGCGCCGGCGCTCGAGCGCGGGGCTCTTTTTCTTCGAGGGCGGCACCGGCTTGGCCGCCCGGGAGCTGGGTGGCGCGGGGAGGCACGTGGCCGCGGGCGCCCCAACCCGCGGCGCGTCGTCTTCGAGGGCGGCACCGGCTTGGCCGCCCGGGAGCTGGGTGGCGCCGGGAGGCACGTGGCCGCGGGCGCCCCAACCCGCGGCGCG